>NZ_JAHREU010000017.1:35214-107551 GCF_020883145.1 Microcoleus sp. CAWBG27 | reverse complement strand
TTCGTACCTGTCGTGTGAACTAGGTCGGATCGTCGAGTACTTCCAACCTAGTTTATTCGATTTGGTGCAGGGCTACTAAAAGCCTACTCCATAGTCGGTACTCCGACTTGGTGTAGGTAGTTTACTTAATCATTTCCCGGTTTACCACCGGGAAACGATCTTAGCTAGGGGGCCCAGATAGGTCTACCAATCCATACCTCTTGACACGGCAAGAAGAAACCGACACATCGAGTGTCTTAAACAAGAATATTATAGACCATTTCCCCTTCGTAGAGACAGCGAGAGGGGATTTTATATGCTATCGGATTGATAGGTTTTTGGAAAGTAAAACATATCCCAATACGGTTTACTTAAGATTGTCCTTCGAGAGGAACGAAGCAATCTCCGTATCTATTTTTCAGAGGATTTTACCCCCAGGGCGCTATATCAGTAAACGGTATTGAAACATATCCTAGATGCGCGTTAATTGATATTGCTCGCCTACGTCGAAAACCTCAAAAAACAGCCTCTTAAAAATAAAAAAACAGTTTTTTTTTACCGTCCGGATGGCTGTAGCGATGTTTTTTGTCGAAAAATGCTTGGCATCAAACTCCTCAATAAATCAGTTTACATCTAAAATTAAATATTTTTGTTTTGGCATTAATTGCTTCTGCTTTGCTGTTGATTTTATACTTAATCTAAAGTTTAGTAACTAGCAAATTTGGTTACATATAACTGCTATTTTCCGCCAACTGCGAAGGTCATATCGGCACTTTCAATCTTGAAGGTGATGGTATTGCCGTGTTGATTTGTTTGACCCATCTTTTTGGCTGTTGAGAGCAAATTACGGATAAAAAACTATTGAAAATTGTGCTGTCTTAAAATTATTAGGATTAATCGCTCTGTTATAAATTATACAAAATGATCCGTAGCTCGCAATTGTCGTCGGCGTGCGATCGTCCCCAATGAATTTAGAAAACAAATTCATCGCCACAGAGAGCAAAATGTATCGACTTGGAAGTTCGAGTCTTCCTCGGTAATGTATCGACTCAGAAGTTCCGAGTCTTAGTTGGTGCGGACATCATAAAGCTGCCTTAATTAACACAAATCATGGCTTTGGAAGAATAGCCAAAAAATATATCATCTATAAACAAGAATTAACACTTGCTCGCTTATGGTAGCCCCCGTAACAATACGTATGCCTAAAGTTATAGTTCACAGCAAAGCATATGCGGGGATCTAAATCAATAGGGTGAGGTGGTAGTGTCTGGGTGTTAAGAGGGGCGCTCCAAGAGGAATGTTTGGCGATCGATCCCTTCCCTATGGGGGAGGCTAAAACGTAAGAAGGCAAGGATCGGGAGACTGTGGTGAATTTTTTGAGTCCCGGAGAGTAGCGTTAGCACTAAACTCTGCATTATTGTAGGAAGCTAGGTAAATTTGTAACAGTTCTTAACTATGGAAAATTCTGTCAAAACTGCTAGCATGGTGACACTTTTGCTAGCAAAAACAGATAAAGTAAATAAAGTTGGCTAGCTCTAGAGGCCCCGATCCCCATCCCGGGGATCTTGAATCAATTGGATTCGTACCAAGTGGTTTTAGAGTTACAATTGGAACCAAAGCATCGCTATTTAACTGAGTTCTTTAGTTACTTTTACTTTCTGCTATGAACGTGGATTTTATCAAAGCCCAAGTCAGGTTGCTACAGGGTGCAAGTTCATCGGAGCGAGAAACCCTTATTAAAAACATCGGCGTCTGTGCTGGCGTGATCAGACCCGGAGAGTACGTGACTCCACAGCGGAAGCACGCCATCACTCTCTGGCTGCAAACAAATGCAGTGCGACTCCGGCTTCCCCAACTTCCTCTGGATTTATCGGGCCACAAGCCTTCACACGGAAGTAATTAAGAGGCAGCAACAGAATCAGATAAATTAGTCAATCTTGTCTAAAAGTGCTTTTTTGTTGAACCCTACAGGGTCAATGAGACACGATTCAGATTGAAAAAATGTTTGTAGGGAGAGTTGAACCCGAAAAAATGCCTGCGAATCGGAAGCGGCCCACCGCTTTGGGAGACAAAGGAAGTGAACGTCAAACCTGCTCTAAAAGTAGATTTGAGTGAGTTTCGCAGAACGGGGTTATTGTCCACCACTAAAACCTGGGTTATTTGCTTTTAGATTTGAGATTCAAGATTGAGTTCGTGCTGGATAAATTTGCTATTTGTCGATCGGCTGAAAAATCAACCCTATCGAATAGGTATAACTAATTACACGGGCAGTCGCAGGACTGCCTTTATTTTTGAGTTCCCAGACGAAACTCCTGCAAGTTACAATAAACCCATCTACTTGCAGACAGACTAAAGAGTTGGGAGTTCTCCTCTATTAAATACTGAGCAACTGGGATAGCTATGAATTTCACCCGGTACAGGATTTGTAGAAAGGCCAGCAACAATCTGAAATTTCTGTCCGGGTTGGTAGTGGGAGTCGGGCTGGACGGTAACTGTTGGAGATGTGGAACTTTCTGAGGGAGGATATCCGGTGCATGGCTTGAACTAGGGAGCAATTGTTATTTATGATATTAATATCATCCAACAGAAAAAGTTATTGCAATTAACTACCAGCCGGGAAGTCTAAGGGTATATTCAGAGGGGGATGAATCTCAATTGCTGCGCGAAGTACCCCCGAATGAATTACCGCGCTTGATGAAAGGCTCGTCGGATGGAGGAACGGAAGCCGACAATTAGACTTCGAGAGTACCTTTAAATTTGATGTACTTCCAGATGTTAAAACAAAAGAAATGGTATATTTAAGGTAGGTCGAAAAAAGGAAGTTTCTAATGCAGCTCACCTACAAATACCGCCTCAAACCAACCAAGCCCCAACTAGCAACTATTGTGGCTCATCTAGAACTTTGTCGCCGACAGTACAACTACCGACTCGGTGAAAGATTCAGATGGTGGGAAGCCACAAGAACGCCCATTAATGCCTGCCCGTTAGTTGTTTCGATAGTCCCTCTCGATGAGATTTATCGCAATATTCCCTTAACCAGAGTGCAGACTAGGGATGGCAGAAAGAAGGATGAATCAGGGAATCCTTTAACTAAAAAAGGGGACGTTTTCTCAAATATCGAAGGCGGATATGTACAGTGGCAGACGATACAACTTGCCGACTTGAAGAACACAAAAAAGCTATTTCCTGACTACAAAGTGCTGGATTCGCAAGTCTTGCAAGATGTCGTCAACAGAGTTGAAACTTCGTTTTCAAATTTCACCACGCCCGACAAAAACGGCAATCGTAGAGGCAAGCCTAAATTCAAAGGGCGACCCTACTACAAATCCTTCACATACCCTCAACTAGACAATCTAAATATTGTCAAAGACGAGCAAAATAGGATTTGTATTAGCCTCGCAAAAATAGGTCAAGTGCCGATGGTTTTTCACCGTCCAATACCAACAGGTTTCAAGGTTAAGACGGGTACAGTTGTCAGAGAAGCGGATGGGTGGTATATTTCCCTGACGCTAGAAGACAAAACGGTTCCCGTAACGGTTGCAGAAATTCAACCAACCGAAGAAAGCACTCTTGGTATCGATCTAGGAATTACTAATTATGCCTATCTTTCCAATGGTGAAAGAGTTGAGAATCCTAGATTCTTGAGGAAATCTGCTGACAAATTAGCAAGACTTCAAGCAAGGCTAGTTAGTAGAATTAAAGGTTCTAAACCTTGGCAGATTATCAAAGACAGGATTTCCAAACTCCATCAGTTCGTAGCTAGAGCGAGACTTGATTTTCAATTCAAAATAGCACATGAACTGTTTGGCAAGTGTGAAATTTTGGTGGCTGAAGATTTGAGTATCAAGAATCTAACAAGACGCACCAAAACTAAAACTGATATTGACAGTGACGGTAACTTAGTTTATTTACCAAACGGTCAATCAGCTAAAAGTGGCTTGAATAAATCAATGCTTGATGCTGCTCACGGGCAATTTGCTAGCGTCCTGAAATATGTTGCCTGGAAATTAGGTAAAAATGTTTTGTTCGTCGATCCCAAGGGAACTTCTCAGCATTGCTGGCATTGCCTCAACAAAGTACCGAAAGAATTGTCGGAAAGATGGCATTCCTGCCAGTGCGGAGAATCTTTGGATCGAGATGAAAATTCAGCCAAACTTATCAGAAAGATTGGTCTACTGCATCAAAGTGGCGGGGGAACTCCGTCACTCAAAAAAGCCTTTGCAAAAAAGGAAAAAGAAGCCTGCGGTCTAACTGTACTCAGTTGACCGTCAGGTTCGTTCACCTTGCTTTCTCATATATTTGCCAACAAAAATACTGTGCCGAAAAAACAAAAATTTCCTTATTTAGTTGGTTCCCGATGGACTTCTCACCAAAAAACTTGGGGGTGGCGGCACTTTCAAGTAGTCAACCGCAAAAACGAAGGTCAATGGGTTTTTGCCGAAATGGTGGCGGCTTGCGATCCAAATGTCCGTTTCTGGCTGAATGCCAAACAGCTCAAAGATCGATCGCTCTGGCAAGCTGGATGGCAGTCTACACAAGAATTAGAAGAATTAGAAGCGGCAGAGTAAAAGATAGCGCTTTGGGGGTAGAGTGAGGTAGAGATTAGTCATGGGCGATCGCAACAGGGTAAAGTAATGAAAAAAAAAGTTGTGTTCTTGGTGTGTTTGCTAATTAGTGCTGGATTGGGCGGTGCAGTTGGCGAAGAGTCGATCGCAATTCCAATTCGCTCTCTTCCCAATACTCTATCTGCGGATATTCCAACTCCCGCAGCGGAATTGTCCAACCTAGTCCTGACCTTACAAGACTTACCCGCAGGTTTTGTAGAGATGCCACCTGCGACCATGCAAAAACTGGTCAGCGGTCTCCAGACATTGAAACCAGCAAGTGTGTTTGCTTATAACAAAAACGACGACCAGCATTTTCAAATAATCCTAGGATTTACACAAAAACTGACCAACCAGATCGAGCGAGCAAAATTTGACGCAGATATGCGTGAAGATGTTTTTGCCAAAGAGTTCTCCAAAGGTTTAAACAGTAGTGGTAAGAATGAATATCAATTTACTAATCTTACTACTTTAACTTTAGAAGAAAAGATTGGGGAGGTATCGCGTGGGTGGACAAATCAAGGAAAAATACAAGGTGTGACGATGAATCTCGAAATCGCGGTATTTCGACGGGGAAAAATAGGAAGTTATCTGATGATTCTGTATGTTGATGGCAAGAAACCCGCTATAACAATGAGTTCAGCCGCACGCCAACTTGACAAGCGGATCGTGGAACTGACTCCTGACTTAACTCAACCGCAATAAGCGGGTAATGCCAGCGGTAAAAAAAATCAGCCTGATACCTGAGGGTGAGACTCAGATTGGTTGCCCTAACAAGATTCTTCGTTAAAAATAGCATAAAAACCTAATTTTTATGCTATTTTTAACGAGGAGTGTTACCAGAAAATTTAGTCGATCGCACTTGTTGCGGCATCCAGAGATGATATCATGTCTGTTGAATTGCCCGCCATCAAATTTTGTCGTTTGGTTGGGGCAGGTTGATAGATATTATTGTGGATGTGAATCTGAGATTGTTAGTAAACCCGCCACAAGTATTATGGTTGATTGACCAGGCAAAATCTGCCCCATAAGCAAGAGATCGATCGCAATAATTGATACAAAAATACCTATGACTGCCGCTGTTTCCCTGCAAAATGCCTGCAAAATCTACAACAAAATTCCTGTTGTCAATAACCTTTCATTCACGATTGAAGCCGGAGAAATGTTCGGTCTTTTGGGCCCCAACGGTGCCGGAAAATCGACGACAATTCGGATGCTGACTACGCTGACTAAACCCAGCAGCGGTCAAATTGAGGTAGCTGGATATGACGTGATGCGTCAAAGCTTGCAAGTTAAACAGTCCATCGGCGTTGTGCTGCAACAAACTAGCGTTGATAATGAGCTTTCTGTATGGGAAAATATGGAGTTTCACGGGCGGATGCACCACATCCCCAATCCGAAACGCCAACAATTGATTAAACAGTGGTTGGGATATGTAGAATTAGCAGAAAGACGGGATGATTTAGTCAAAACTTTGTCCGGTGGAATGAAGCGGAGGTTGCAAATTGCCCGATCGCTTTTGCATGAACCGGAAATCTTATTTTTGGACGAACCGACTGTAGGGTTAGACCCGCAAACGCGGCGCAGGTTGTGGGAAATTATTCTAGATTTGAACAAGCAGGGGATGACTATGCTGTTGACGACGCATTATATGGATGAGGTAGAGTATTTGTGCGATCGCATCGGGATTATGGACGGCGGTAAGTTGATTCAATTGGGAACGCTAGCGCAACTGCGGCAAGAACACGGTCAAGGGTTGGTGATGAAGCAAATAGGCGATCGCTGGGAATACAAGTTTTTCCCGACTTTGGAAGAAGCGAATTTTTATCTGGATGCGAAAGAGGATAAGACTGGTATGATGGTTCGTCCTTCTAATTTAGAGGATATTTTTGTAGAACTGACTGGCAGACAGTTAGATTGATAAATGTCTAATTGCTTTTTTCCGGTTTTCCTAGATAACTCGATCCTTCTGAATTCAACGTCTCTATTTCTAATTACCAGAAAGAATTGGTTGAAAGCCCGCCCGCCTTTGAGGTAGAAATTAAAATCAGACTATTCATTACTCCAATCCTCTTCCTTCTAGGTAGAGGTCGCTCTCAAACTGTCCCAGGTCAACTGTCAACTGTCAATTGTTGAAAAATTCCCCAATGACTCGTTTAGCCACAACAATAGAAGCCATACTTTATCTAAAAGGTCAGCCGGTGTCGCTTGTAGAGATTGCCGAGATTGCTAAGTGCGATCGATCGGAAGCCGAAGACGCGATTATCGAGCTCATGTCTGACTCATCCCACCGCGACAGTGCGCTAGAAGTCGTCGAAACTCCGACGGGATACAGCCTGCAACTCAGAGACGAGTTTGCGAGTTTAATGCAAACTTTAATACCCCCAGAATTAGGTGTTGGGGCTTTGCGGACGCTGGCGGCGATCGCCCTCAAAGGTGGCATCGCGCAGCCAGATTTAGTGAATTTGCGGGGTTCGGGGGCTTACCAACAAGTGCAGGAACTGGTGGAAATGGGTTTCGTGCGGAAACGGAAGCCAACGGATGGGCGATCGTACTGGCTACAAGTTACCGAAAAATTTCACCGGTATTTTCAAGTAGACCAATTGCCCAAACAATTACAACTTGACTTTCAGGCAAATTTGTACCCAAGCAATGAGGAGTAGTTTGAAGTAGAATGTAGCAAGCCAGAAATTAAGAATCGCCAAATGGTTTTTCACCCTGACTTTGACCAAAACAATGCCCAACAAACCGCAGTCAATCCACTTCTGAAGTACCTCCAACACCAATCCCCGGAGGTTCTAGCCCGCATCGCCAAGTCCGCCAGCCCAGAAATCAGAGAAATTATCTCCCACAACGTTCAAGGACTTGTCGGCGTCCTGCCTTCAGACAATTTTAACGTCGAAATTACCACAGACCGCGAAAACTTAGCAGGTTTGCTAGCTTCAGCGATGATGACAGGCTATTTTCTCAGACAAATGGAGCAGAGGATGTACCTAGAAGAAAATTTAGCAAGCACGAGTTCGATTCAACCAAACCCTACCAAAGAAAATTGACATACTCACGTCTGCTGAAGCAACGGTGATTCTTATTCATGGTTCACAGAAGTCGGCTTGCTATATCAGGCTTCCCTTTTATAGTAGAGGCAGTCTTCTCCCCATGCTTTCCCGATTTATCGGCAGATTCCTAATGCCCTTAGGTACTGTTAGATGGAATTAATTATTGGTTTTGTTTTTTTGGGTACTTATTTATTTCCCCTAGCTATGTTTTTCTTGGCTTTCGCTACCCAATATTTTGCAGGTCTAGGCTCTACTTTCTGGTTCAAGGAGTCTTAACAAGCCACCACCATGGGATTTCCAACCGCTATAATTATAGCAAAAGCCGATGCTCAAAGCACGGGGCTGATTTACCCAATTTTTTGGTAAAAAGAGCAGCGACGGGTTTGGCAAGCCAGAAAGAAGAAACGTGTTGACAACAAAAACATTCCTGGACGGAGTAGCGAATTAAGAAACCGGGTTTTTAATCCTAATATACCGGACGATACACGGAGGATTTGGGTAGCAAAACCCGGTTTTTGCGTCTAGGACTATCCAGCATCAGATTTGTTTTTCAACTCCACCGCTTGAACTTAACCACCGGTGGGACTCCCGGATATGGGAAAAGCACCCGGACGTACTTTAATTTTCTGAACTTGACCGAAACGGTTAATTTCCACTTCGAGTTCTTTGCCCACAGCAGTGTTTTCCACCCGTTCTTGTACGTCCCCGGGAGTGTTGACTGCAATTCCGTCAATTTTTTGAATGACATCTCCAGCGCGCAAGTCGGCTTGTTTGGCAGGGGAATTTTCCACGACTCTCGTCACGGCTACGCCTCGATCGATCGTAATTTTGTTATCGAGTTGTTTGTTGACTTCTGCCTTGGTGGCGGGAGTCAAACTGAGCATTTGAATCCCCAAATAAGGATGTTCGGCTTTCCCTTTGGCGAATAACTGATCGGAAACTCGTTTGGCGGTTTCGATCGGAATTGCAAATCCCAAGCCTTGAGCGTCGGCGCGAATGGCGGTATTGATGCCAATTACTTCGCCTTGGTCGTTCAGTAGCGGGCCGCCTGAATTACCGGGGTTGATGGCGGCGTCAGTTTGGATGAACCTGACTCGTTTGTCGGGGATGCCGACTTGGGAACTGGTTCTACCCGTGGCGCTAATAATGCCGACAGTCACGGTATTGTCGAGCCCTAAAGGATTGCCGATCGCGATCGCCCACTGTCCCGGTACAATATTGTCCGATCGACCCAAAACCACCTGCGGGAGTTCCTTGGCATTAATTTTCACAACAGCAACATCCGTCAGCGGATCGACGCCCTGCACCTTACCCTCAAACTCGCGGCCGTCTTTGAGCGTCACCTTAACAGTATCCGTCCCGGAAACGACGTGAGCATTAGTCACAATGCGGCCGTCAGAAGTAAGAATAAACCCAGAACCGGTACCGCGCCTGACTCGTTCTTCCTGCTTGGGCAAATTGTCCCCAAAAAACCGGCGAAACAAAGGATTGTTGAAAGCTTCGGGGACTTGATTCGTTACCTTAGCCGAAGCATCAATCCGCACGACAGCAGGGCCGATTTTTTCGGCTGCTTCAGCAATAAAATTGGGATTGCTGCGATCGACTGGGCGATTTTCCTGAACGGGAGGAGACACATAGGAGGGGATTTGCTGGCGCACCACGGGCAAAACTGATCCGGTTTCTGGATTGTTTGAGCCTTGTAGATAGCGATTCCCCAACCATCCGATGCCTCCCCCAACAGACAGCAAAGTGACATAAAGGGTCAACTGCTTAAAAGATAAACTCATAAAAGCACTCGGTAAGTGAGAAACTCAGAGACTTCAGTCCTGAGAGAGAAACTCCAAGAGCGGTTTCAACCGCCTTGAATCCCCTTGCGGGGTAGAGGGGTATGGTTGCCCCTCTGGCGAGGATGGTTGTCCTCAATCTCCCTTTCGGGGTAAAGTTAGCTTCGCCAATGTTATAAAGGCTTGTCAGGCTAGCAGCACTGCCTCAGTGACTTTAAGGCTGTTTAACTACTAGCGACAGAGCAAGGGACTAGCTTCGCATCCCAGGGTGTCGTGACCTAAATAACGTAGCCAGTTAAGGCTTAGGCTGGTCAATATAGCTTGCTAGATTTCTCTTACAAGCTCAGTGGCTTGAGCCCTGAGTTACTGACATTTAACAACTCCCGCTGAATACCTCATCCCCGCAGACACCTTCGGCATCAAGTATTTTTGTCTTGGCGACGGGAAGGAAGCGGGGCGGGGCGTACCACTTCCTCAAGAATATAGCTGTTAGCAACCAGGCGCAACACGGGCATCACGGGCAAAAATTGCCTGATTTGCCAAGAGCGACAAAAACTAATAATTCTCATCCTAACTTGGCTTAGCCTGGGATTTATAGTCTAGGGTACGGCTGGAGTTTTCAAATAAGCCTTTTCACTCGGCTCAAAAATTGTCAATTGTCCGAATGAATACTTTTTTCTGCACGCAATGAGTTCTAAACGCCTATTTTTGGTCATTTATGCATTGATTTGCTCGATCGCCCCTGTTGACAAAACGGCGGCAAATCTTCCTCCCGGCGCACCTTTGGAAAACCCGAATCCCGCCCGCGATTGCCTGGGGCCGGCCTTGGATCGATCGCGCCGCCACATCGCTCTCCAGGGCGAAACGTTGACAAACCTCTGCCTAAAGGCAAGAGGATTCTTGCTTCACAGGGATTCCGACGAATTTACTTGCTAGCAAGCATCTTGACCGTATGCCCTACGGCTGCAAGTCCTCTAATTAGAACTAAAGCGAGCTGCTGCAACATCTCTATCGGTTGTGTAACCGCAATTTGAGCAATTATGAGTACGTTCAGAAAGCTCTTTTTTGCCTGTTGCGACACCGCAATTTGGACAAATCTGACTCGTTTTCTTCGCATCCACTTTTTGGAAGTACACCCCACGTTTCCAACAGGTTTGTTCCAAAATCGTGAAAAATTGACCCCATCCAGCGTCTAAGCAGTGCTTGCCCAGCATCCCTCTGGATAGTCCAACTAAATTTAAGTCCTCAACGAATACCATCCCCACATCATTGCAAATTTGATGAGAGATTTTGCGATGCCAATCTGAGCGACAATTAGCCACGTATTCGTGCAAAAGAGCAACTTTTTTCTGAGCTTTCCGCCAGTTATTTGAGCCAATGCGCTTTTTACTTACACGTTTTTGCAGCAATTTCAGCTTGCGTTCTGCCTCTATAAAAAACCTTGGCCGCTTGACTAAAAGACTGTTAGAAGTTGCTATGAAATTCGTGAGTCCGACATCGATTCCCAGGGGATTTCCGTGTGGCATTACCTCGGGAATTTTTACGTCCCATGCAACGGTCAGCATTACATACCACCCGGATGCACGATTTACCACCCGTGCCTGCTTAATAATTCCACCATCGGGAATTGATCGGGATTGCCAAAATTTTACCCAGCCAATTACAGGCAGTTTCACACTACTATTTTGAATTGGGTTTAAACTCAGTTGTGGAAACACAAAAGACCTCATTGCTCCCCTTTTTTTGAATCGGGGAAATCCGTGATTTTGTTCCCACAATACTTACAAATGCCTTTTCTAGTCGGCGCAGCACTTGTTGTAAAGCTTGAGCATTGATACGTTGTAATGCAGGGCTGGTTTTCCTGTATGCAGTTAAGGCTTTACATTGAGTTGAGTAAGTTGGTCTGGGTGTTTCAGCTCTGATGATGAATTCCGAGCGAAGCGAACAAGCGTCAATCCGACATTTTCGCGAATTATACCAATCTTTACGTTCTTGCAGGGCATAATTATAGACCTTGCGACATTGTTCCAACCAATCCTCAAATATTGCTACTTGTGTTTTTGTTGGTTTTAGCTTGAATTCATAAGTCAGATTGAACACTTGCATCACCTCCTTGTTTGATTTTACCGAATTTCTACAAAATGGCAAAAGGATTTATAGAATAAAGTCGTCCTGGAAGGACGAGGCTCTAACCCCCTAATTTTGGTAGATTTTTTGGCTGCGGAGGGTACGCAGGTTTTGGCGGCGGGCGGAGGGACTGTCGCCTTTGCCGGGCCGCAGGGGGATTACGGGAATTTGGTTGTGGTGAACCATCAAGCGGGGAAGCAAACGCGCTACGCTCATTTAAGAGATGTTGTAGTGAAAGTCGGTCAAAAAGTGCGATCGGGAGAAGTTTTGGGAAGCGTGGGGATGACTGGAAAACGGGACATTCCCCAAGCTCATTTACATTTTGAAGTTCGGTACAATTCGGGTTCGGGTTGGGTGGCGGAAGATCCGCTGCTTTATTTGCAAGCTGCTGTTAAAAAATAAAATTAAAAAACATAGGCCGTTGAACACACAATTCAACCGCCAATTCTGTTTTTGTCTCACATAATTTACCAACAAAAATGGGTTTAAAGCCTCATCCTTCGAGGGGGAAATAAAACAAAATTATTCACTGTTTCATTCCTCGGACTTATAGGTAGAGGTATATCTAAAACTGTCAACTGTCAACTGTTGAATCCAAGCCCGTGGCGAGATTTGAACTCGCGACTTCCTCCTTACCAAGGAGGTACTCTACCCCTGAGTTACACGGGCATAAAAGATTAAAAATGTTAAATTAAAATGTTTGACTTTTAATTTTTAACTTTTAACTTTTATGTGAATTGTGGTGGGCCGGGCTGGATTTGAACCAGCGTAGGCGTAGCCAGCGGATTTACAGTCCGCCCCCATTAACCGCTCGGGCACCGACCCATTTGTACCCACAGTTAAACATCCTAGCAGATTCTTCTTTTTCTGCAACATGACATTTAAAAGTCTAATCATTCAAGGCTGAACACATAAGTCATATCGCGTCCGGTCGATTACCATAACAAAAACAGTTGGCGCGTGTAAGTCCTCCGCACTACGGCGGGAAAGCGGACTGAAGTCCGCACTACGAACCTTAACAGTTGGCGCGTGTAAGTTCTCCGCACTACGGCCGGAAAGCGGACTGAAGTCCGCACTACGAACCTTACAAGAAACCGGGTTTTTTACCGAATCTGAGGGTAGCAACGACTATTTTGCTAAAAACCCGGTTTCTGGCCACGTGTCCATCTAGGATTCTTATAGCACCGGAAGTCTGGGCTCAGCAGAAATTGTTAATTTAGTAATTCGCCGGTTTCTTGCAGTTTGTGCAGGCGACGGTAAATGCCTTTTTGGTTCAAGAGTTCGTCGTGGCTGCCAACTTCGACGATTTTACCGCCGTCGAGTACGACGATCGCATCGGCTTCGCGAATTGTACTCAGGCGGTGGGCGATAATTATGGTGGTGCGCGTACCCAAGATGTTCTGCATGGCTAGCTGGATCGATCGCTCCGACTCATAATCCAAACTAGAAGTAGCTTCGTCAAAGATTAACACTTCCGGCTCCACTAACAGCGCCCTAGCAATGCCCAACCGCTGCCGCTGACCGCCAGATAACCGCATTCCCCGCTCCCCGACAACGGTATAGTAACCTTGGGGCAACAAGTTCACAAACTCATCAACTCTGGCGATGCGACAAGCTTCTTCAACCTGGGCGAAAGTTGCTTTCGGGTTGCCGTATGTCAAATTATCTAGCAAACTACCGTTAAACACGTCTACTTCTTGGTGGACAATGGCTAAACGCTTGCGGTAGCCAGTGACATTTAAACTGGAAATATCCTCGCCGTCGATCAGAATGCAGCCGGAGTTAGGCTCAAAATATCGAAACAGCAGTTTCACTAATGTTGATTTCCCCGAACCAGATCGCCCGACTAATGCTACAGTCTGACACGGATGAATCAATAAATTGATATCCTGCAAAACTGGCTTTTCGCGATCGTACCCGAAAGTTAAACCGCAAAACTCGATCTTGCCACTAAATTTATAAGGCGACGCGGATGCAGCATTTTCTGTTAAATTCACCGCATCAACACCGTCTGGTAACTGCATAAACTCATGGAAGCGGATCATTGAAGAATAGCGGCGGGCAAATAATTCGGCGATAATACTAATCGGGCGGAGTTGCGAATAGGCCATACTTGCTAAGGTGTAAACCGTAACAAAATATCCCAGAGATATTTTACCTGCGACTGTTGCTGCTAGACTAAAACCGAGAACTGAAAACAGGCAAAGCTGGACGATTGCTTGTCGGTATGTCCCCAGGATGACGTATCCTTTGTGAATGCGTTGAATTACAACTTTCAACTCGCGATCGAGTCTGGTTGTTTGCTTTTTTAGTTCGTTTGTTTCAGTGGCAAAAGCTTTGACTGTTTTGATGTTTGTAATAATTTCTGAGTTGCGACTTTCGGTATCTTCGATGTATTCATCCAGAATTTCTTCGCGCCGAGTCAGCCCTTGGAGGCCTTTGAGGGTGAAACTGAGGATAAATATGAAGGAAATTGAAATTAATAGGCCGATGCGCCATTCAATTAACCAAATAACTGCAAAGATACCGATTAAGCGGACGACTTCTGGGATGAATTCAGCGGCAATTTCTGGGTATGTCCAAGTATGGTTGGCGATGCCTTTGGCGATGCGACTGGAAATTCGTCCGGCGTTGTTTTCGTCGTAGTATTCTAAGGGTAAGGTGAGCATTTTGCCGATCGCTCCTTTCATCCAATCCCGCCTTGCTCTCAAGGGTACTACCCAATGGAACCAATTTCCCATCCAAAGTTCTATGGGTGCTTTGACGACTGTTACTACAAAAATCAAGCCCAGCAAGACGGATAGCGATAATATCTTGCTGGGTGACTGCTGGGTAAGTGAGGCGATCGCTGCGATCGATTTTTGCGTTATTGTGTCTGTAGGTCGATCGGACAATACATTTAAGAGTTGCCCGATCGCGTAGGGTACAGCTAAATCCGCGATCGCAAACAGGCTGGATGCACCGATGCTCAGAGCTGAGATTTGACTGTAGCGGGTGTAGTATTTAAGGATGTCCCGAAAACTTGCCATAAATTTCTGTTGCGATACAACCCTTGCAAACACTTGAGTCTGATAACTGCGCGCGATGGCGCTTGAATTACAAGTATACTACAAAAGTAGGTCTTCGGGGAAATCGATCGAGAAAATCTGAAGCAGCTCAGCTCGTTTAGGGTGCGATCGCAGATTTGAGATAAATATTATTGGGAAGGGGCAATCGAATGAAGCAGATCGATCGCCAGCGATGATATTTCAAGGGTTGAGACAAAAACAGAAAACCACCGACTAACGCAGATTAACGCAGATAGTCTCAAGAAGAGCGATCGAATTAATGCACTGCCGAACTTAGTTGTGGTGTCGCAGAAGTCCTTGTACTGGTACTTTTGGGCAGTAATTGATTGAGGGCGACACACAAGTATTTTATCACGGTGTCCCTGCTGGCAGTCACCCCACTCGAAAGGGCAAAAAAATACAGAAGACAGAATTCCCTAAAAATTCTGTCTTCTGTGACTAAAGCTTTCTAATTTTTAGGTTTGAGCAGCGTGTTAGCTGAAGGCGTAGGCTGATTGCAGCGCCCACCAGATTAGGATGCCGATGCCGCCACCAATGACGATCGCTGAAATGGCGATCGCGATCGGGCTGTCAGCTCCCTTGAACTTCATGATTCCGCGATTTAAGTCTGACATGAGCAGTGTTCTCCCACAATTGCAGCTTGATTGTAGCTTTGCCCTCGGCGGATCGCGGTCAAAAGCACTGCAATTACTGATTTTTTTAACAATCTACTTGCTGCAATTTCAGGCGGGGTGAGGCATTCGGGTGCGCCCCAGCGAGTTTATGAAAAAAACTTACAAAAAACACTTGACAAATTCCGAGCAGTGAGGCAATATTATTAATACCGCAGCAAATGCGGGTGTAGCTCAGTGGTAGAGCGTCACCTTGCCAAGGTGAATGTCGCGCGTTCGAATCGCGTCACCCGCTTTTAAAAATCAAGAACACCAGGGAGACTAACCCGGAAAGTATAGCGAGAAGATATCGCATATACCCCTAACGGTTGTTGAAAACACCTAGGTTAATGGTAAAATTGATTAGATAACTGGCAAGTCACAATAGCCGATCGGGCGATCGATCGAAACAGGTAGTTAAAAGCCTCGACTGGGCAGAATTGACCGGGAAGCGAGACTCAAGCTCCTGACTTTAGGTATGGGGAAATTCGATAGCGGTTTCAACCGTCTTGAAGATTTCTTTAGGTATTTTTTACAGAGTTAATCAAAAGTTGATGTTATCATCAAAAATATCGAGTAAGAATAACCACCTGCGTGTTGAAACATCCTGAGTTGGGAGCAATCCCTGCAACGGGCATATTCGGCCCATATCCGAAACAGCTCTCATTGCGAATAATGGCAGGATGTTGAGCCTACCGTACCTGTTGGCTAGTGATGGCAGGACGAAATAAAAAAAAACAAAAGTATACGGAATGTTTGAAGAAATTCAAACTGAGTTAGTAGCGGTGGCTTGATAACGCCGAAGACAAGCCCGACTTTGGACTATTCAAGAATCCCCGTCTATGACTCGGGTTCGGGAGTATCACAAGTTTGATTAAATGGATATGTTAACGATTATTTTTGCAAAAACGCTTTTTTTATCCGATCGCTCGTGCCATCTCAAAAAGCTCCCAAAATTGACTTAAACGATGAGTACCCGTGCCCTTGCCGGCGCCGCGGCCGTCTCGTACCCATAACGCTGACAGAAGCCTTTGGCTGCAACCGCTGTCAGCAAATATTTGTATTGGAGGAAAACGGACACGTCATCGAGCAACTATCAACGAACTATCCTTACAAGCAGGCTTGGCGGTGGACAGGCAACCAGTGGCACAGAGCACATCCGGGTTTGAAGGCGCACTACTTGCCCCTAGCCCTGGGGATGATTTTGGTGCCGCTATTGATTTGGCTGCCCCTGGCGCTGCACTCACCGGGCCCGAATATTATTCTGTGGGCAATGGTCGCTGTGCTGTTAGCAATGCTGCCGGCGCTGATGGTATGGCTGGCTTACAGGCGTTAGTTAAATGATAATAGAGGATTTTAGTCATTCATCAGAGGGGGCCAATGTCGCCCGCCGCGCTTATCAGGCTTCTTTGGAATTGGCGGCAACCAAAAGTACGGATCGCGCTGCTGCTTTGCAGGCAATGGCGATCGCACTCAAACGCCGACAAAATGACATTTTAGAAGCCAATACTCTGGATCTAGAAGCGAGTCGCGACATGGCGATTCCCGACTTGATTGTGGACTGGCTGAAGCTGACGCCGGAACGGATCAAGACAACTGTCCAAATTTTGCAACGGTTGGGGGAAATGCCCGATCCAATTGGCAGGGTGATCAATGCTTCTTATCAAGTCGATCGCTGTCAGGTGTACTGTCAGTCTCTGCCGCTCGGGGCGATCGCGCTTATTTACGAGGCATTTCCAGAATTCGGCGCGATCGCGGCCGGTTTGTGCCTCAAAAGCGCTAACAGCTTGATTCTCAAAGGTGGCAGCGAAAGCTGGCAAACTAATGCTGTAATTGGTGAAGCTTTGGTTTCGGCGATCGATGAGGTAGGTTTGCCGTCAGGATGTTTGCAGGTATTGCCACCGGATCGGGGCGCTTCGATCCGCGATTTGGTAACTCAAGACCAATATCTCAATTTAATTATTCCCTACGGTAGACCGAGTTTAGTGCAGCAGGTGGTAAGGCTTTGTACGGCACCCGTGTTGCGATCGGCAATGGGCAATTGTTACCTTTATTGGTCGCCGACTGGTAGTTTGGAGATGGCAAGGTGGATGATTTTGGACAGCCATCAAAGTGTGCCCGATCCGGTAAACGCGATCGAGAAAGTATTGATCGATCGCAACCAAAAGCATTCTTCCTTAGTCAGGCTGTGGAACAGTTTAAAAGAAAAAGGCTTTCAAATTACCGCAGATGCGGATCTTGTCGCAGATTTCCCAGACTTGAAGCTGGCGGAACCCTACGAGTGGACTCAACCGTATTTAAACAAAACCATCGCGTTTAAAGTTGTTGATAGTTTGGAAATTGCGATCGGCTGGATTAACCGCTACAGCAGCGGCCACGCTGACGCGATCGCCACTGAATCTTATTTAGAAAGCCGCCAATTTGCTCTGGATGTTAACAGCGCCTCAACTTTTATTAATGCCTCGCCTCGGTTTTGGCGCTATCAAAATCGGGGAGATGCAATTTTTCTGGGAATGTCCAACCAAAAAGGCTATCGTCGGGGATTGATCGGGCTAGATACGCTGACAACAATTAAAGAAATTGTTCAAGGTAACGGAGAATTTTAGCTGAGTTATCTTTGGCAGTTTGGCTGTTGAATTTATACCAATTATAAAAAATATTGCTACTACCAAAATTAGAGCATTTCATCTTTATGCCAACGGCACAGTAGGGTGTCTAGCCGGAGTTATGCAAATGACAGATAATTTATCGACAATCAATAATAATTGGTATCAATATTTTTTTAAATAGGTATTAATTTAAGTATATATAGCGGTTATCAGAAAGATTCGCGGACGTTGTTGGGATGCGAGCCCTCTGAGTTTACTGGTTTTGCAAACTGTCTGTTATACCTCATCTTTTTGAGAAAGGCTATAGCCGTTCTCAGAAAGATGAGGTACTCATGGCATTGGGCGAAGCGAAGCGGAGAGATTGAACATTTTTTGACCCAAATATGATTTTAAAATTGTCTGTCTCGCACATATAAACATCATCACAAAATGATTTAATGAAACCAATTTTTCGGCAAATATGATATACTAATAAATGTCAAAAAAACAATCTGACTAACATTTTGGTGTGATTAGCAAACAATGAATTCAGAAAAAATGCTCATTTCTTTAGACGAGACAGTCGATCGCGAAACGCTAATTCACCAATCGGCTTATGTTAAAAAATTGCGTCCGCTACTGCCACCAAATGCCTTTGAACCAGATCCTAGCAAATTAACAATCCTGTTAATCAATCTGGGAATTTTATTGCTGGGATGGGGAATTGCCGACTACCTCGATCGCTGGCCTGTCTACCTTTTAGGGCTTTACTTGCCTTTGGCTGCGATTATGGGCAATAGTATCATAGTTTTGCTATTTAGCTCCCACGATCTGATGCACGGCAGCGTTCAGAAAAAATCCCGGCTGACTTATGCGATCGCCTTTTTAGGCCTAAGTATGCTATTGATGCCACCTACTCAGTGGAAATCGCTGCACAACCTCGTACACCACAGTACCACCAATTCCTTAGCAGACCCCGATCGCAATTACCTGTTCCAGCAACCGGATACTTGGGGAAAATGGATTCAAAATCTATTTGTACCGTCGGTGGAAGTCAATCCCCTGTGGTTCATTGTAGGCATGGCTGGATCGTGGTTGGTGCATAACTTCCGCAACGTGTCATCGGTATTGTTATTCAACGATAAATCTGTGGATTACGTGCCCGCTGCGTTTACCGTTAGTCCGAAAGATCGATTGACGATCGCCCTGGAATGTCTCGGAATTTTGGGAATTCATCTGGGCGTCTTGTTTTACCTAGATTTTAACCCGATTAAAGTTATTCTGGCATACATTTTGCCGATCGCACTGGGTCACGCAGGCACAATGTTTTACATCTATACCAACCACATGGGTTGCCGGATGACCAACATTAATGACCCGCTGATCAATACTACTTCCCTGCGGGTTCCTAAAATATTTGACCTGCTGCACTTAAATTTCTCTTACCATACAGAACACCACATTTTCCCTAGCATTAACTCCAACTATTACCCGATGGTGCAAGAGTTGTTAAACGTTCACTATCCCAATCGAATGAATTTAATCGATGCTGGGGAAGCTTGGCGGTTGCTGATGGAAACGCCCCGGCATTATAAAGATGAAGTTACCTTCACTGATTCCTTAGGAAAAATGTCCGTTAATTGCAGTATTCTCGAAGAATATAAGGGCTAATTTAACCATGTCAAAAATCCGTAGGTATGCACTGCACACCTACGGATTTTTGACAGTTATATAATGTCGTAAGATTGGTTTTATAGTGCAATACGGTTGACTTACAGCTTTTTGATGAATTTAGGAATGAGAATTAAATAACTTACAATTTAATGGTTCGTGGGATGGGCGTCCCGCCCGTCCCGGAAAGACGGGCGGGACGCCCATCCCACTTTCTTTGTGTAAATTATTTAATTTGCGATCCTTACGAGCGCGATTTTATAGGAATACAGGCATTTTTACCAAATCTGATTGGTCTTAAGTCAACTATATTGGTTCTCAGAAAGATTCGCGGATGTTGTTGGGCTTGGGCCCTATACGTTCAAGCGGTTATGTAAGCTGTCAGTCATACCTCACCTTTTTGAGAAACGCTATATATTGGTTGATAGTGAGGACTCAGAGTTCAAACTTATGGATGCGGACTTTGGGGCGAACGACAATACAAACCTGTTTGATTCCGGGCAAAGCGTTGTGCAGGGAATTGACTGGGATAATAGACATCTCCCAAAAAGACAGTCTTGAACAGGCAGGATGTCTGTTTCACAGTATTATGGGAGATGTCTATTATTATTTGAGCTTGAATCGCCTGAAAAATCACTGAATTTTAGCAGCGATTTTTCACGCGAATTGGGTATTAGATGCTGATGCTATTGATCACTAAAGAAGGTTTGAGAGCAATATATGGCACTAATCGCTTTTTATTGTTCTGATCTATCTTCTGTTCTGCCACATTCAAATCTTGCTGGAACTGTTTGACTAACTGTTGGATCGGAGTACCTTCAAAAACTTCGTCGAAGGTGGCACGATAGAGTTCTCGGAAAGATTTATCGTAATAACCCAAGCGGTCATATTTATAAGCTGACAGAGTAAACAAAATTTGCAGTTGTTCTGCCGTTTTTTTGTAGGGCGGAAGCAACTGTAAAATTTTCATTTCCGTAATTACTTCGGGAATCTCTGACTTGTTAATTGCCGGAATATCGCGGTAGGCAGCCAAAGGCATATTGGCAGCAAAACTCATGTATTGATGCTGGGTATAATTCACAGCAGAATGCTGGGGCCCGCAGGTAAAAATCACGGTTGTGACAATATCAATCAATTGTTGAACATCCTCAATGCGCTGTGGCATTCCTTTGACTTTACCTCCTGTCTGGGAGGATAATTCTTGGGCCCAGCGTTGCAGTTCGGTATCATCGGTAAGTTTCTGCTTTGTCGGGTAAAAGTATTTGAGATAGCCGGAGACAAAGGTTTTAATCGCGTTCCACAGCAGCAATCCATCATCTCGGTAAGGGTAGTGAGGTAGTTGAGTTGTGTTGTCCATTCCGCGATTTTTTAGTTCCGTTGGGAAGGCAAATTGATCCAGACTCCAGTTAGTGCAGGCTTCTCTACCGATCTCTATTGTCTCTGGCAAGGTTCCTGCCAGCAACTCATCGACGGGGCCTCCAGGGGCGATCAACTGGGCGCGTGCGAGATTGTTGTTGGTCAACATGAAGCGAAAGTGCGGTTTGAGCAATAAGCTGAGGGGATGATTTTCGGCTAACTGTCGCGCTGTGACGATCGCAATTGGTTCCATAACTAGATGGGTTCGACCTAAATGCGAACTCATTTCGTGGTGATTGGCATCTGCTACTTGCACGCAGAGTTTGGCAAATAACCAATTGAGTGGCGGATCTGACGGCGTGTAGACACGGCTGCCCGGTTTGGGGTCTAGTTGGATCGCAATGGGTACCAGTTCACCGCGATCGCGCACTCCAGTCCACCGCCAAGCGAAGAAAGCACGGGGTTTCGGCAAGTATTTCCTGCCCTTTTCGTAGGTGCCTCCTTGAATTCGAGAAGGTGCGCGATAGTTTGGATCCGTACCTGTGTAGTCGGCAATATAAATACTTTTTTCCCGTAACAGTCTGGCAAGTTCCAATAATGGCTGCTTGCTGTCGAGTTTTGTGACGATTTCTGCCCGGGGGTCGGTGGCACTTAAGAGACGAAGTACCATCGGATTTGCCCCAGACAACCGCTGTTCGGCAAAAGAGCGATCGGTTTGGTAAGTCTTTGCAACTTGAGGCAGTCGGATCACGGGAAAGAAGTCTTCATAGTCTTGGAGTTCGTCGAGAGGATCTAGAAAAGATCTCGCCCGGACTGCCAACATATTTACAGGAAGTTCAGAGGTTGCTAATATCCGTTCTCCAATATAATCGCTCGAAAAATTCTCGATCGCTGGTACGGTTTTCAATAATGCCAAAGGCGATAAACTGTTATAGTCAAATTGGTAATCTTGTTGCTGGCGATTTAAGTAATCGCTACGCTGTTGTTTGTTCGCATCGTCTTGAGGAAGGGAAGGTTTCATAAAAAAGTCCGGTAAGTGGGAAACTCAGTGGCTTCAGAGAAAGAGAGGGAAACGACCCGGCGGTTTCAACCGCCTTGAATCTTTAAAATGTGTAACCATAACCATCTTTGTGATGAACTGTTTGGCAGTATTTGTAACTAATCCCTTGCACCAATTCTGATGCCGAGATGTTGAATGAACCCGTCGTTCTAACTGCAACTCGACCAATATATTCACCTATTTTCTTGCCACTGGTGACGACTGCTTTTACAATGTCGCCAGTTTGAAAACCTCTAACAAACTTACTTCTCGGAACGTACCGAGACGGAAAGCCAAATTTGTCCGTGCGACACATTTGACGAGTTCCGTGTCCTGTCGCCTTGATTAGCAGTGGCTTACTTGTTAGTACAGACAAGGATTCAATTTGACCCACACAGGCAGCGTCAAGCCAATGGCTTTTGGGTAGTTGTAGTCGAGTACGATTGAACTTGGTCAGTCCACCTGAACCAGTTAAAACAGGCAACCCCGTTTCTTTCAGTCGTGAGAGCAACGCCCATCGAGTCGAATTTACAGCAGTAGCGTCCTTGAGGGGACGCTTAGCCTGGGTGAGAATGTGCTTCAAGATGTCAGGTTTCTTGGCTAAGAATTGTTGAACATCCTGAGTTCCTTTTTTGAGGTTGCACGCTTGACAAGCTAGGCATAGATTAGAAATTCGGTTGCTGCCACCTTTGGCTTTGGGATAAATATGCTCTACCTGTAAAGGTATATTTTCGACATTACAGTAAGCGCACTTTCTGTCCCATTTATTCAATAAATATTCCCGAACTTCGTAGCCAGCTAATTCCCCTTGTTGATATTCAATGCCTGAGATTTCAGGGTTTTCTAATTGCTGTAAATCAAACTTGACAAGTTCTTGAAAAATCAAACCGATAGGTGCAAGCCTGCGTAATTTGTTTACCCAAGTTAGGGTTGTTTCTACCCGGTGCTGCAAGGATGGTGCTAACCAACCTTTTTTGCGGGTACGGTTTAAGAACTTTGCTTGGCGGTAACGAGTATGACGGTTTCTGCGTGAACGACGTAGTGAACGACGAGAGCCAAGACTTGCTGCGATCGATTGACCGCGATGGGTTAACTCTGCACCAAAAATCACTTTTTCGCCCTGCAATAAAGCGATACCAGTAGTTTTGGAGCCTGGATCTAATTTGAGAGTAATTAATTCAGGGGTTGCTATCACCGCCTTTTTGAGAATAATGGTAAACGGATATCGCCTGAAAACAGTCGCTTTACCAACGGTTAACAACTTATGAGCCATTGACGGCTTGCAAGGTGTGAGTGGTTTTTTGTTTGTATCAAGTACGAAAATAAAATTGGACATTGTTGTGTCCCTCCACTTGCGTGTAATGTTCGCTTCGACCTGGTTATAAAGGCTTGTTAGACCTGCAACACTGTTTCAGTGACTTTAAAACTGTTTAATTGCAGATGACAGAGCGGAAAACTAGCGTCGCATTCACCGGTGTCGTGACCTAAATAACGTTTCCTCGTTTGAGGGGTCTGGTCAATACAGCTTGCAATTTCTTACAAGCTCAGTGGCGTTGACTCCCTGAGTTACTGACGATTTTTACCATTTATCAAATTTCACCCTTGTTTTTTAGTAACATATAGGTAAAAATTACTATAAAACGAGGATGGGATGAACTAAGTTTTGTGACGGTATAAGAGAACTTGATACAATCATAGTTCGCCGATAGGTAATGGCGTTCCGGACAGTTTCGACTTATGTTGCTGGTATCAGTCGCAGATCTTTAAGCACGGGGATTTGGAGATGCTCAGCCAAGCTTCGTCCCCAGTTCAAAGCCATAGACCAAAGCGAAAGTTATCCTAATTCAAATAATTTTTGCAACAGTAGGTTTGGTTTGTATTCAGGATATAATAATTTTTATTGCTGGTAAAGCTGATATGATGAACGTGATTATTCGACCAAATGTATGAAGTCTTCGAGTTTAAGCAAGGTTAATATTTCAACGCGGTTTCGGTCTCGCGAATCAGCCGAACCGTTGAAACAAGCGCTACAGGATCGAAGCCTTGTACCCGAGGAAGCAGCGGCATTACTAGCAGCAGACGAACAGCGCGCCATTCCTGCTATTAGTAAAAATGCAGCGTTGATCGAGGAAATTCAGCATCGGGTGCAAAGCTTGCCATCTTTCCATTCTCTGCTACAGGGCGATAGCCGAAATTTGACAGATATTCCCGATGAAAGCGTGCATCTGGTAGTCACATCGCCCCCGTACTGGAATTTAAAAGAATATCTTAAAAACCCAAACCAGCTTGGGGAAATAGCAGACTACGAACAGTTTTTGCAAGAGATCGATCGAGTATGGCAGCAAATATGGCGTGTTTTAGTCCCCGGCGGACGGCTGGTGATTGTGGTGGGCGATGTCTGTGTTGCGCGCCGGCGGTTTGGCAGGCACATGGTATTTCCCCTGCACGCGAGTATTCAGGAACACTGTCGCCATTTGGGATTTGATAACCTCGCACCGATTATCTGGTACAAAATCGCCAATGCTTCTCTAGAAGCAGCAGGAAACGGCACCAGTTTTCTCGGCAAACCTTACGAGCCCGGAGGCGTCATCAAAAACGACATCGAATTTATCCTGATGCAGCGCAAACCGGGCGGCTACCGCAGTCCCAGCCTGACAGCACGAGTATTGTCCGTGATACCGGAAACTCTTCACCGACAGTGGTTTCAACAAATTTGGCAGGATATCAAAGGCGCTTCCACCAAGCAACACCCCGCCCCGTATCCTTTGGAACTAGCAGAAAGGCTGGTGCGGATGTTTTCTTTTGCTGGGGACACGGTACTTGACCCATTTATGGGGACAGGAACAACCTGCGTCGCCGCCGCCAACTGGGGGCGCAACAGTATCGGGGTAGATGTTGAGCCAACTTACCATCAGCTAGCGCTGAAACGGATGCAGGAGACGTATGGCTTGCGCGTAGTCTATGACGGATTGATGGGGGAGGTTGCTCAATGACTGGACAGACACCCATTATCCCCAATGATGTGTTCCAGGAAGCGGTGCAGGGTTTCTGGGATACCCGCATCGCCCAGGCACAAGCCCAGGTGCTAGCTGGCAAGGTTGACCAAGGGAACCGCAGTGCGGTGACAGGCGGCAAGCAGATGGACGGTTTCATCCTGACGCTGACTAATTTCTTGCTGGCTGCAGGTGTGCCTCAAAACCATATCCACGTTAAAAAAAGCCTAACCGTTATACCGGGGTTCTTTCGCCCGACGAAGATGTACGACTTTTTGGTGGTAAACCCTCAAAAACGGCAACTCAAAGTAGTCATCGAGTTGAAGAGCCAGGTTGGCAGCTTTGGCAACAACTTCAACAACCGCACAGAAGAAGCGATGGGGGCTGCTCTCGACATCTGGACAGCTTACCGGGAAGGGGTGTTTGGCGCAGCACCTCCGCCACCGTGGTTGGGATATCTGTTTGTTTTGGAAGACTGTCCTGCCTCGCACACCCCGGTACAGGTTGCTGAACCGCATTTCACGGTTCTGCCAGAGTTTAGAGGGGCCAGCTATGCTAAACGCTATGAACTGTTTTGTCAGAAGATGGTGCGGGAAAGGCATTTCACGGCTGCTTGCTTTTTAGTGACCGATCGCAAACAGGCTGCACAAAATCCCAACTATACGGAGCCATGTTCAGACTTGTCGGCTGCCAATTTTTTGCAGCAACTTATCCGGCACGCGCTCTAAATTAGGTAACAGATTTTGGCGCTGCTGAACAGGAGTATGAATGTACATTTTTTAGTTGTTGCCGAAAACAAACTTTTTGCGCCTTTGAGTCTTTGTGTAGAAGTTAATTCATATCTTTTCCGATCGATTACCTTAACAAAAATGGTTCGTAGTGCGGACTTCAGTCCGCTCTTAAAATGCGGACTGAAGTCCGCACTACGAACCTTGCTTATTGCGGTACCGGACATGATGTTAATCAGCAATCCTACAGTTTATTCTTCGTTTTCACCCGCATATACAGCTCTTCCATCGCCTCAATAAACGAACCATCCTTCTGCCAAAACGGCGGAAAATCTCCCTGTTTCTTCACCACGATCGCACTTACGCCACTTTGTACGCCCACCTCAATCGTCTGTGGCAACCGCTTCGCACCGTGCCAAAACTCTCTCAGGCTGACGGTTGGCGCCTCATTGGCGATCGCCTGCGTGTAATAGGAATCCACCGCCACAGGCTCGACTGAATCCGCCGTTAACTCGGCAGAAAGTGCCAAGCCCAAGGGCGTTTTTGCTAATTCGCGGTGCAGCACTTCCTTAGAAAGTCCGCGCAATTCAAACAACAAAAATGGATCTTTGTCCAATTCGGCGGCCACCAGATAATAGACTCCCGCAATATGTTTGCAGGGATTGCTATAGTCTGGGCAAGAGCAAGTGGTTTTAAAGTCCTCGCGGCTGCTGGGTAACAGGTGCAATCCGAGGGGTGAAAAAGCGTTTTCAATGTTGTCGGGCATTTCGTTGAGCAGCAGGCGGGAAATGAAGCTGGCTTTTGATGCCATTTGGGCGATCGCCACTTGCCACTTTGCCTGACTAATCGGCTCAAACTCAATTTTAGTTTTGTACAGCGGCTCCTTATAAACTCCAAAATAAGGATTCACCGAACCCCTGACTTCTGCCATCACTAAGCCATCATTCATTTTAAAGCTCTTTACCTTACCATTCCGTGCATAGGAACGTCCCCGCCCGAGACGCCCAGAATCGGTAAATCTTTCCAGCGCCTCGATAAATTTGTTGCCCCACCAAGTCCGAGTAAATTGTGGCATATTTTTGATTTTCTCCTAATCTAAAACTGCATTTTTATTGAGCCTAATTAAATTCTTAAATGCCTCATTATCCAACTCTGTCAACCAGGATTCATCAGCACCAATAATTGAGCCTGCCAATTTCTTTTTGTCCTCAATCATTTGGTCAATCTTTTCTTCCAAAGTGCCAATTGCCACAAACTTATGCACAAACACATTTTTTTCCTGTCCGATCCGAAACGCCCGATCCGTCGCCTGATCTTCCACCGCCGGATTCCACCAGCGATCGAAATGGAATACATGATTGGCTTTTGTTAGGGTAATTCCCACACCGCCGGCTTTCAGTGATAGAATAAATACCGAAGGTTCTGATTCTGGATCTTGGAACTCTGAAATCATCCGTTCCCGTTTTTCGCGACTGGTTCCGCCGTGGATGTAATAAGTGTTGTAATGTAGGGTTTGTTTGATGTATTTTTCTAGCGCGCTTCCCAATTCTGTAAACTGCGTAAATACCAATAAACTTTCACCTTCAGCTTTGACTTCCTCAATCATTTCGATCAGCCGTTCCAGTTTGTGCGATCGCTCTGGTGTAAACTCACTTTCATCCTGCAAAAACTGGCGCGGATGGTTGCAAATTTGCTTTAACTTCAGCAGCGTCGCCAAAATCATCCCCTTGCGCTTCATGCCTTCTGCGGCGTCTATTTCTTCCTCTATCTCTTTGACAATGGCTTCATAAAGCGAAGCTTGCTCGCGGGTGAGATTGCAGTAGAGCTTTTGCTCAACTTTGTCGGGGAGATCCTGAATAATGGACTTATCGGTTTTCAGACGGCGCAGGATAAAAGGTTCTACTAATTTTTTGAGCGCGAGTGATTGTGTGCGACTACCATGTTTTTGAATCGGTAATTCAAACAACTTCCGAAACTGCGCCTCTTTTCCCAAATATCCGGGATTGAGGAAGTTAAAAATTGACCATAAATCCAACAATCGATTTTCTACAGGTGTTCCAGTCAATGCTAGTCGATGGGTAGCGGGTAACTTTAAAATCGCCTTGGTTTGCGCGGCTTTCGGATTTTTAATATTCTGGGCTTCATCAATTACCACGCGATGCCACGCTATGCTGCTCAACAGCTTCTCATCTTTTCGCGCCAAGGTAAAGGAAGTAATCAACATATCACAATCTTGGACGGCAGCTTTAAATGCTTTGGCATCTTGCAAACGTTGGGGGCCGTGGTGAATCAGCGATCGCAATTCTGGAGCAAATTTTTCCATTTCCTTTTGCCAGTTGCCAACTACGGAGGTTGGCGCAATTAGCAGCGTCGGTAAAATTGCATTTGCTGTCTCTTTTTTTCTCTTCTTTTCCGTTCCTTGTTCCGTCTCTTTGGTAGTAGATAAAACTTCTCTTTCCTGCAACAATCTAGCAATTACCTGCGCCGATTTACCCAAACCCATATCGTCGGCAAGACAGCCATTTAATCCAAGGCTTTCCAAATAGCTCAACCAAGAAACACCGCGCTTTTGATAATCCCGGAGTTTGCCTTGAAAGCTTACTGGATCTGCAATCAACTCTAGCCGACTCTTGTCGTGCAGCTTCTCCAACATATCCGATAAAGCGCGATCGCGCTCCACCTCCAAATCTTCACTAGCTTCTCCTTCTGCCGTCAACTTCATAAAGTCAATCAAGCTGATATCGGGATTCTCTTCGCGATGTTTTTGCCAAAAATTCAGCATCTCCTGCATTTTATCTTTGTCCAGTTCCATCCATTGCCCTCGGAACTGTACCAACGGCGTTTTACTATTAACTAACGCCTGCCATTCTTGTTCGCTAACTCGTTCGCCTCCGATCGCCAATTCATACTGATATTCCACCAAGGAATTTGCCGAAAACAATCCCTTGCCTTTGATTGCAGCGCTTTTACTGCCCTTTCCTTTGACTTGCAGGCGAATCTTCGCCCGCTGCCGTCCCTTCGGCGTCCACCAAGCGGGGACAATCACTTTATATCCGGCATCTTCTAATACCCAAGCGGACTCGCTGAGGAAGGTAAAAGCATCATCTACGTTGAGGGAAATGTTAGCGGGTTTGTCTGTTTCTAGCCCCTGCCAAAGTTGGGGATAAATGCGCGCAGCGTAGCCGAGATTTGTCAGCAGATGTTGTTCAAAGTTGTCGCCGAATTGTGTTTGCAACTGTTTTTGTTGAGTCGATCGCGATCGCCAATAATCCTGCAACGGCACCCGTACAGATGGGTCTTTTTTGGCAGCCACCTGAAACTCTAAAACCCAAGGCTGTTCGGGGTTTTCGGGGGATTGTAATTGAAAGCAGAGGGAGAATGAGTCAGCAGATTGATTGCGCGTAATGCGATCGCGCCAGGTTTGCCATTTCTGGTATTGTTCGAGGCTGACTCGCGCAATTTTTTGTGTTTGGTTAAAGCAGATTTCGAGTAAAGAATCCTCAATCTTCATCTGAAACGATGCTGGGATGGGAGTTTGAGTGACAATTTCTGCGATCGCGCATTCTGAAAAATTACGCAGCAACATTTCGCGATCGTAGAACTTTGGTGTATCTTGTAGCTGGATCTTCCGAAAACCGGACACACAAACTAAAGGCATCCATTCAACATAGCGTTGTAACTCTGTTTCGTACTGTGCTGAGACAATTTCCCATCCCGGATAAATATCAAAGCTGGGTGGAATTTTGGCAGGTGTTTTTGGAGTTTTTGTGGTTGTTTTTGTTTCACCCGCTTTCTTGCGCCCGCGCGTGGCTTTCTGGGCGGGTTCGGATGTTTCGATGGGTGCGATCGCGATCGGAGCAATTTCTCGATAGCGCAACGCCGGAATATAATGATCTTTCAGAATAATTTGCTTAAAAAATTGGGTGTAGTGATACCAAAACAGCAAATCTGAACCAAACTGAACTTCTGCTAAATCGTAGAGGGCCAAAAAATGCAAATCGTTCAATACTTTAGTCAAAGTGTGGGTAGCGATGACTGCACAATCGACTTCCCAATACTCCAACTCAAATGTTTCGGGTAATTCTGTCTCTAAATATCGCGCTAACTCTAAAGATGGTAGCGGCTGGTTATCGGCAGTGGGGAGTAAAAAGTACCGAGGGGCGATCGCGTATTCTAGCCCCATCGCACTTGTATTGCTGGCTGGTGCGAGTTGAATCCCGGCTTCTTTCGTTAGAAACTCTGTTAACTGTGCCGTCTCCAATTGTCGGGGATGAACCTTAGCAGGCTGTTTTTTCCTTTCAGTGGTTTCAACCCAAAGACAAAACGTTCCAGCTTGAACAAAACTCGTTTCTGCTTGAGGAATCCAAGTCCCGTGGAGGATTTTCATAGGTCATACCAAACGCAACCTTTAGGAGACGATCGTATCATGAATTAGCCGAAAAACATCAGACGGCAGCTGAAACCAGGTTTATACAAACGATGTCCCGTCCAAGCGTACTCAAGAAAATAAAGGTATCTATCTGTAAGGTACGTTGTTGGGCTTTAGCCCTGCTGAAATCTGTAAGATACGTTGTTCGGCTTTAGCCCTGCTGAGATCCGTGACAAATAGGAAAGTATGCGCCTAACAAGCCGGATCTCCTGAAGTGCATCTGATTTTGGCAAGGGTTCTCGCATTTCGGCACATAATTTATGAGTAACAATCAGAGATTTACTGCCGAAATGCTTCGCCCCTTAGAGGGCTAAAGCCCAACAACATACTTCATTTTTACGAAAAGAGCGACAATCTGACATATCCGCACATCTCCGCTTAAATTGCATCAATCTTTGATTGATAGATGCCACATTCTGCACGTCTATTTTGGAACTTAACTCTCTATATAACCTTGCATATTTTCCGGTTCAAATTGCTGCAAAATATTAGCAGCTTGATTGGTTAAATCGTCAGTACCTTTAACTGCAATCAAAAATTTGCCCGCATTCAAACGGTTGCGATAGGGCAAAGCATCGCCGCTACCAAAGGCCATTCCTCCCGCACCGCCGACAAAAACGCTGCCCATTCCGGCTGCGATCGCACCTAGCACTCCGCCGATCGCGTGATCGCCAATTTCGCCCGCCCATGCAAAAGTCTTCAACTCTGTCATCAAGCTGAAAGTAACGCCGGCAATAAAGCCAAACGGTATCAGCCAAACAGCCATGAGTTTAGCTTGTTTCTTTGCTTGCTGGTTGGGGTCGATTAAGCCAAATTCATCAGCAGTTTTGTAGCCCCGTCCCAAAATGCTGACTTGCTTCATGGGTAAGCCTTCTTTTTCGAGGGCGCAATAGGCTGCTTCGGCTTGCATTCGATCGGGCAGTACGGCGATAAGATAATTCATCAAAATAATTCCTGATAGTTAGGCTTCAATATCCGGAATTCATTATAGCCTGAAAAGACTTGCTAGCTAAGCAATTGAGCGTTTTTAAGACGATCGCCCAGGACGATCGCCCGCAAAGGTAAAATATTTCAAGCAAAAATGACCGACCTTGACCGAATACGGATACAATTCAAACTGCACAAAGGCAAGCTTGAGCTGAGCTGTTAGATTCTGCTCTAAGTCATAAGTCTCAACTTTGAGCTCGCCAACGCTCGGCCTATTTTTACTATTGCACTCAATTGCTTGCTATGCCTAAAGTTCTAGTATCCGATCCGATCGACCAAGCCGGTATTGACATCCTCTCCCAAGTCGCACAAGTTGACGTGAACACAGGGCTTTCAGCCGAAGAGCTCGTGCGAATTATTCCAGATTACGATGCTTTAATGATCCGTTCTGGCACCCAAGTTACCAAAGAAATCATTGAAGCCGGAAATCTACTAAAAATCATCGGTAGAGCGGGCGTTGGCGTAGATAATGTCGATGTCCCCGCCGCTACCCGCAAAGGAATTGTAGTCGTCAACTCCCCCGAAGGCAACACGATCGCAGCAGCCGAACACGCGATCGCCATGATGCTATCGATGTCCCGCCACATCCCGGAAGCCAACGCCTCCGTCAAAGGCGGTAAATGGGAGCGCAACCGCTTTATCGGCGTAGAAGTTTACAAAAAAACCCTCGGTATCGTCGGTTTGGGCAAAATCGGCTCCCACCTCGCCACCGCAGCCAAAGCAATGGGCATGAAACTGCTCGCTTACGATCCCTTCATCTCTACTGAAAGAGCCGAACAGTTGGGCTGCCGCTTGGTAGAGCTCGAACTGTTGATGCGCGAATCCGACTACATCACCCTGCACATCCCCAAAACGCCGGAAACTCTGCACTTAATTAACGCTGAGGTGCTGTCGAAGATGAAGCCCACGGCCAGGATCATTAACTGCGCCAGAGGTGGCATCATCGACGAAGCAGCCCTCGCAGAAGCTATCAAATCAGGTCAAATCGCCGGTGCAGCGATCGATGTTTACGAACATGAGCCGCTGGAAGCTGATTCTCCATTGCGGAATGTCGGGCAAAACATCGTGCTGACGCCTCACTTGGGAGCTTCTACGGCTGAAGCTCAGGTGAATGTGGCGATCGATGTTGCCGAACAAATTCGTGATGTGTTGTTGGGACTGCCGGCGCGATCGGCTGTTAACATACCAGGAATCTTCCCAGATTCGATCGAAAAACTCAAACCCTACCTGCAACTCGCCGAAACCCTCGGCAACCTCGTCAGCCAGCTAGCCGGAGGCCGAGTCGATTACCTCAACGTCCAACTCCAAGGCGAATTGGCCAGCAACCAAAGCCAGCCCGTAGTCGTCGCCTCTCTCAAAGGCCTGCTCTCCCAAGCCCTGCGAGAGCGCGTTAACTACGTCAACGCCAGCATTGAAGCCAAAGAACGCGGAATTCGCGTCGTGGAAACCAGAGACGCCTCAATCCGCGACTACACAGGCTCTCTGCGCCTCTCGGCAAAGGGAACTCTCGGCGAACACACAGTCACGGGTGCAGTCCTCGGCGAAACCGAAATTCGGATTACCAGCGTTGACGATTTCCCAGTCAACGTTTGCCCGACGCACCATATGCTGTTTACCTTGCACCGCGATATGCCGGGGATTATTGGCAAAATTGGTTCCCAATTGGGCAGTTTTAATGTCAATATTGCCAGTATGCAAGTAGGCCGTAAAATCGTGCGAGGCGATGCAGTGATGGTTTTGAGCCTTGATGACCCTCTGCCAGAGGGTATATTGGCTGAAATTATGAAAGTTCCTGGGATTCGGGATGCTTACACGGTGAATCTTTAAAGGATTTTAGATTTTTTAGGTTCCCCAATCTAAAATCTAAAATCGTTAAACTGTGAATCTTTAAAAAATTTTAGATTTTAGGTTCCCCAATCTAAAATCTAAAATCGTTAAACGGTAACTCTTTAAAAGATTTTAGATTTTTTAGGTTACCAATCTAAAATCTAAAATCTAAAATCTTTAGACGCTAACTCTTTGAAGGATTTGGGGTTTAGATTTTGGATGCAAGGACTGAATAATTGGTAATAAGTGATTGGTCATTGTTAATTGGCAAAAAAGCTGGAATTTTTCTATTAGTCAATCGTCATTTCTCACTCTTCAGTTCCCAGTATCCAGTTCCTGACGGGCGAATCTAAAATCTAAAATCTAAAATCTAAAATAGTCATGGCACATAGCTGGTGGGAAATTAGAATTCTTTGCGATCCGGCGCTGGAAGATATCATCTTTTGGCGCCTGGAACGGTTTAACTGTCGGGGAACTGCCACTCAGATTAAAAGCAATTCCTGCCTGATGTCGGCTTATTTGCCCGAGGAACAAGCGGGATTGTTGGATTTGGCGGCGCTGTCTTTGTGGCTGCGCCAAGATGCTTTGTGTGCGGGTTTGCCCTTGCCTGCGATGCAGTGGGATTTGATAGAAGATGAAGATTGGGGCAGCACTTGGAAGCAGCAGTGGCAGCCTCAAGAAGTGGGCGATCGCTTTTTAATTAATCCGGCTTGGCTGCCCCCACCGACTGATACCGATCGGGTAATCTTGCGTTTAGATCCCGGTGTGGCTTTCGGTACGGGTGCTCACGCTACGACTCAACTCTGTCTGGAGTCGCTGGAAATGCGCCTCGGTTTTGACGACAAAGAATGTATAGTTGCTGATATCGGCTGCGGATCGGGTATTTTGTCGATCGGCGCTGTGTTGTTGGGCGCCACAAAAGTTTATGCTTTGGATACAGATCCTTTGGCAGTGCGATCGACCATCAGCAACCGACAACTCAACCGCGTTAACCCGCAGCAGTTGGTGGCAGAACTCGGAAGTATCGATCGGCTGATCGAAATGACGGGCGGCCCGATCGACGGTTTGATGTGCAACATTTTAGCAGAAGTAATCATTGATTTAATCCCGCAGTTCACCGCCATTAGCAAGCCGAGCACTTGGGCAGTTCTCAGCGGCATTTTACTCGAACAAGCCAAACCAATTGCAGACACTCTCGAACAACACGGCTGGATTGTAGCTACTCTGTGGAAGCGCGAAGATTGGTGCTGTTTTAATATTCGGCGCAGCTAATAATTAGAAATTGGGAAATTGTTAAAGATCGAGATATCGCTTGAATCGATCTGAAATGTCTTTTTCTATTTTAATGTAAGTGAAATATGACAATACTTCGGACAGTTTTTTAACGACTCTGTAAGCCTTACAGCGTAAGCCCTGGCATTTTTAATGGTTTTTTGAAACGAGCGGGCTAGACTCAAAGATTGAAAAAATACCCATCCCTATAGCCATCAAGGGTTTGAGATACTCGATTAGATCTAAAACTGTCCGAAGTATTGATATGAGGAAGCGACCTGCACGCGATCGCTCCCCCTTAGTATTACTTGCGATCGCGCAAGTGCAGGCTTGTTAGTTTGCTTGTGTCTGTTTCACTCTGCTCATCTTTCTGTAACGCTGCCAGGATTTGAAAGCAAAACCGGAGCAGAAAGAGCAAAAATCCTGCATGGGGATTGAGCCAAGTAGCAATGCCTACCATAGCAAACTCGATTACCTTAAGCCATTTCTTTTTGTTGTTGCCAGACATCGCTTAGACCTCTTGTGAATTGCATAAATCCACTATCCCAACAGGATTTGAGAGATTTTATCCAAACATTAGGCTGACTTTGGCTGACTTTGACTGACTTGTCTCCAAGAATCGCAAATTAGTCGCTAGAATAGCTGTAAAGCTTTAATCTCAATCAATGCAGTCGTTACCGCGTGAGTTTCTTGCCAAACTAGCTAAGAAGTATGACCTCTCTCCTGAACAAGAGGAAGCTTTCGTTGCACGTTTTAGTGGCAAGGAAAGTAATTTAGAGATTGCAGAAACTATGTTTATCTCGGAATCCGCATTTGGAACCCGGATGAACGGAGTGTATAGAAAGTTCAGCATAGGTGGTAAAGGACCGGGTAAACTCCGAAAACTGCACGATTTCCTACTGAATGAATATCAGAAATCAAACTTTTCTGAAACTTTAGGTTTCAGCAACAAGGTAAGTGGGATTGATGAGTTGGTGGAAGAGATGCGCCAGCGCATTCGTCCAATCATTCAAGAACGTTGTGGCACGATGCGCGTGTTAGACATGAACCAACCAATCGGACTTAACGACATTTATACCCACGTCAACATTCTAGAAAAAATTACTGGACGCAAACGACTACAGCTTTCTCAACTACCACAACAAGTTTCACCACAAGAGTTCGATCGCTTTAGCCTTGGATCTGTTAAAGAGCAGCGTGTTCCGGGATTAAAAGCTATTGAAAAACACAACAAACTGATGATCCTTGGAAAACCAGGTGCAGGAAAAACTACTTTCCTCAAGCATTTGGCAATTCAATGTATTGGCAGCGTACTCCAAGTTCATCGCGTTCCTATTTTCATCACTCTCAAAGATTTTGCTGAAGCTGATGGACAACCAGACTTGATATCATACATTAATTCATTAATTTCGTCTCCCGCAGAAATCAAAAATTTTTCATCCTTACAAACTCCAACACCCACTCAACAAATCTTAGAAAACGGACGCACTCTAATCTTCCTGGATGGATTAGATGAAGTGCGCGAAACTGATGCTAAGCGAGTCCTGCGCCAAATTCAGCAATTCGCCGATAACTACTCCCGCAATGCCTTTGTTATCACCTGTCGCATCGCTGCTCGCGAATACACTTTCCAACAGTTTACAGAAGTTGAAGTTGCCGATTTCGATGATGTTCAGATTGCCGACTTCTCCAAGAAATGGTTTCATTGCAAACAGGATACACTCAAAGCTGATCGCTTTATCCAAAAACTGAGAGAAAACCCACCTATCTACGAACTGGCAACCAATCCATTGCTGCTTACTCTGCTGTGCTTAGTGTTTGAAGATTCTGGTGATTTTCCCGCCAACCGTGCCGAACTCTATCAAAACGGCGTAGATGTGTTGCTAAAAAAATGGGACATCAAACGCAATATCGATCGCGATGAAGTCTACAAAAAGTTGTCCCTGAAACGCAAAGAAGACTTACTCAGCCAGATTGCCTATCGTACTTTTGAAGCTGGAAATTACTTCTTCAAACAAAAAGGTATTGAGCTTCAAATCCGCGAATTCATTGAAAACCTACCCGGAGCTAGCACTGATGAGCAAACCCTCGATCTAGACAGCGAAGTTGTCCTAAAATCTATTGAGGCACAGCATGGCTTATTTGTGGAACGCGCCCGTAGCATCTATTCCTTCTCGCACCTCACGTTCCATGAATACTTTACTGCAAAATATATTGTTGCTCAATGCAATTTTTCATCAATAGACGATCCAATACTGAATAAATTAGTAGAACGTTTGACAGAAGTTCGCTGGCGTGAGGTTTTTTTATTAACCATTGAAATGTTGCCAGAATCAACTACACTTCTGTTGTTGATGAAGAGAAAAGTTGATTCCATAATGTCTGTAGATAGTGCCTTGCAAGACTTTCTGTATTGGGTTCACTTAAAATCTTTAAAAGTCAACGATGATTTTCATCAGCCTGTTGCTCTCAGAGTTTTTTACTTTTGTCTTGAATGTATTTACGGATTGCATATTTTTTATGAAGATGAACCTATAGATATAATGGATAAATTTAGAATTTCGCGTGATGGTATGGAAGGTATTTTTAGTTTAGACTTCGATGTAGCATTATATCGATTATTTAGTTTTAGTAACTGCTGTTGGTTCTCACCGAAAAATGCGCTCGCCAATCTAGTAAATGATATAGTTCAACACTACAATCTCAGATATTCATTAAAAAATGACTTTGAAGCACTTATAAAATCTCTGCCTGATTTCCCAGATCCTGAAGAAAACAAACAACAATTTCAGGAAATTTGGGAAAATGTACAATCGACTTGGACTGAGCAGCTAAGAAAAATAATGATTAAATATCGTCGATTAGGTTGTGATTGGCAGTTCAGCAAACAGCAGATTGAAATGCTTAAAGAATACTATGAGGCTAATAATTTCTTACTAGATTGCCTCGATAGCGATTGCTACGTTAGCCGTAGTGTGCGAGAAGAAATTGAGGAGAATTTATTGTTGCCGATCGCAGAAATTGAAAAACGCAAACGCGAAGAATCAGAATAGATCGATCGCTCCTGGTATTGGTTTGCGATCGATTATTCAGCAAGCCCTAACTAGACATTCCAGATCGCCTCTGTCTGGATTTGATATCGCGTTCGATCGAGTGCAATAACGGTTTGTATTAGATCGACTTCATAAAATAGCACTATAAATCTCTAGCGCTTCTCACGCTTGATGAGGTACAGCAGAACCTTTGAATTTCAGGATATAATTCCACACTACAGAAAACTAATTTTAATTATAGACCGCACGTAAAACAACACATATCCAATTAAATAAAAACAATTAACTAAAATCAACAATCCCTTGCCAACATAAGAGTTAATCAAACCAAAAACATGATAGGATGACAGCAACACTAGCAACATTTCAACAAAAGAAACGATCGAGCCGTAGTGATTTCTATCCCAATAAGAAAGCGGGCTGATAAAACGGTAATTACTGAACGGGAAAAAGTGTCGGTGAGCGTCGTCATTATGCACTGGCAAATCTCCCAAAGAGTGCAGAATCATGCTCATAAACAAAATTTGCACGCTTTGCCAGCCAAAATAATAAGCAATTACCCAGCCGATCGCAGCTAGGGGGATAGAATGAAACAAAGCCACAATATTCTGGACAACAGGCTCATAGTATGCTTCCGACCAGATTTTAGCTTCCGGCAAGCGAGCAATGTACTTCGCCCAAAAGTAAAATAAAAATATCGGGATATCGGGTAAGATTCCGCCGATCGCAATAATCAGATTAAATTGCGGCTGTTGCGGTTTACCCAGAATAGCTAGATTGATAATCGCGTGACTGGGAGTTTTCATAAGACAAAAATGCACAATTGGTTTGTAGTGAGGACTTTAGTCCTTCCAAAAGAGGACTAAAGTCCTTACTACGAACCTAACTTCCTCGTTGGTAGTAAGGACTTTAGTCCTTTCAGATAAAAGTGAAGTCCTGACTACCAACCTACAAATGAGGTTGCAGTCGATCGATCAACTGCGCCGGTTGCAATACTCCCTCAATGCGATCGACCTCAACACCATTTTTGAACAGCACCAAAGTCGGCAAAGCATAAATGTGAAACTGCGACGCCAACTGTTCGTACTTATCCGTATCAATCTTAACAACCATGAGCTTATCTTTGGTCTGACCGCTCACCTGCTCTAAAATCGGCACCATCATCTGACAAGGCCCGCACCAAGTAGCATAAAAATCTACCAGTACAGGCAAGTCGGAGCTCGATAGTAACTCTTCAAAACTGTTGAACTGTTTTTGAACTGCCATCTTAAAAATGTGGTAAAGGGACGCCCATTATACCCGAAGGGTTAACGAGTAGGGAATTGCGACAACTCAATTAGTGTCAAATTAAGACTAAAAACCTTGAGAAATCTCGCTTTTAATCGAGTCTCGATCCCCCTAAATCCCCCTTAAGAAGGGGGACTTTGAGCACCTCCGGTTCCCCTCTTCTGTAGGGGCGGTGCCCCCGTGCCCGCCCTCGGCTAGGGGGATCTAGGCCTTAATCGTCAGACAGTAGACCGGCACTAGATTTGACGTGTTGGTTGACACTAATACTCAAAACTGAACTCAGTAAGTCAGTATAAATTTTTTTGGTTCTGGATCGATTTTAGTGCAGAATTCTGTGAGCATAGATTTTGAGGACAGAATTATGGAATTATTGCCAGAGACATATCAGCGATTGCGGGGTCAAGTTGCAGTTGTCACCGGTGCATCGCGGGGAATCGGGCGGGCGATCGCTCTAAGCTTAGCAGCAGAAGGCGCTAAAGTCGCCGTTAACTATGCGAGTTCCAGCGCTGCGGCTGATGAGGCCGTAGCAGAAATTATTGCAGCAGGCGGAGAAGCTGTGGCCCTTGGGGCAGATGTCTCCAAAACTGACCAAGTGGATGCACTCATCAGCAATGTCATGGAAAAATGGGGACGAATTGACATTTTGGTGAACAATGCCGGCATCACCCGGGATACATTGCTGCTGCGGATGAAGCTAGAAGATTGGCAAGCAGTGATTGATTTGAATCTCACCGGCGTATTTTTGTGTACAAAAGCTGCTAGTAAAATCATGTTGAAACAGCGCAGCGGCCGAATTATTAATATTGCTTCGGTTGCCGGTCAAATGGGAAATCCCGGACAAGCTAATTACAGTGCGGCGAAGGCTGGAGTAATTGGATTTACAAAAACTGTGGCAAAAGAGTTAGCAAGTCGTGCGATTACGGTAAATGCAGTTGCACCGGGTTTTATTACCACAGATATGACCAAGGATGTCAAATCTGACGATATTTTGAAGTACATTCCGCTGGGAAGATACGGCGAAGTTGACGAAGTTGCGGGGATGGTGAAGTTTTTGGCGGCGGATGCGGCGGCGGCCTATATTACCGGGCAAGTTTTTAATGTCGATGGTGGCATGGTGATGGCTTAAGATTTGATTTTATAACCGCAGATATCTGCGGTTATGATTTTATCTCAAATACCTGTAAGCTGGTTATCAGTAAACCTTCCAGGTACGTAGTTGCGATGAAAGCGCTCCGAAAGGTACGTAGTTGCGATGAAAGCGCTCCGGGAGCATCTAATTTTTTTACAAACCATTTTTTTACAACACAATAACAGGTAGGTAAAGGATTACCGATGTATAGCATTTCTCAAAAAGATGAGGTATAATTGACAGCTTATATAACCCTTAAACTCAGAGGGCTGAAGCCCAACAACGTACCTCACAACGTACCTCACTTTTTTAAGAACCGCTATATGCCGATCGCAATCTAAGTTTCACAATCTAAATTTTTTCCGAGCCCAATTCCGTACCGCAGCCAATAAACCCATTAAACTCTTGAAAATGCGCTGCAAAACTGAACTTTTCTTAACCTGGGAAATCTCCTCAATTTCTACTGGTAGCGGTGGCATTCCGACAACTTCGTAAAGCGGATATTCGCCGCTCTTTCCGGGAATTTTAACTGATACGCACTGGTTGACGATCGCCAATTCCTTCACTTCCTCATAAGTTTCCTCGGAAATCAGCAAACTTGTTCCCACTTGCTTGTTTGCAGCTTCAATCCGGCTGGCAAAATTTACCGCATCCCCGATCGCCGTTACCGTCTGATTTTTCTGGGCCCCCAGATTCCCCACAACCGCCAAACCGCAGTGAATCCCAATCCCAATCCGCAACCGGTGATGGTATAAAGTCTCAAAATAAGGATTTAGTTTGTCCAATTCCTCCAGCATCTCCACCCCAGCCCTCACCGCTTGTTCCGCTGCCTTCTCTGAGTTTTCTAACCCAAACAGCGCCATAAAACCGTCGCCCATATAATTATTAATCATCCCGCCGTTGCGGTTGATCGCATAACCCATTTTTTGGAAATAGCGATTTAAAATATAAATTACATCATAGGGTAACAGCGATTCTGCAAAGGCGGTAAACCCTCGAATATCGGCAAACAAAATTGCTATTTTTTTTTCTTGGCCCACAGGTGCAGAAATGAAGTTTCCGGCGATTTCGTCGTTAAAGGTTTCTAAGTCTTCAGAATCGATCGCCAGACGGCGCAAAATCACCTTCCCGCCCGCAACCTGTGTCTGACACGCCAGCCTAATTTCGGGATCTAGGCGCAGTTTGTTCGCGAGCTCATCTTCCGCGGAATTGCGGGGCGAGCAAAATTCCAAACCTTCGACTATCAAGACGCGACAAGTCGAACACCGCGCACTACCACCACAGGCGTGGGTGTGGGGAATACCTGCACGCAGGGAAGCTTCCAGAATTATATCGTCGTCGTCTATCTCGATCGCGCGATCGTCCGGCAGATAGTGAATCTGTGGCATATGTGGCGTTTCTAACTAAGTAGCGAGGCATGAAGCGGACATCTGTTATTGCAACGACTCTCTATGCAAACCCGGTTTTTCGACATTTTTTCTGCATTGCCTGATTCCTTCAGTATAAATGGCGATCGGCATTAGCTTCTCGTGCCGTCCACTCAACCGCCAAACAAACTCAGCTTTAAATCGGCGATCGCACCCTCAAAACACCTCAATTCAAGCTTCATTAAAGTCTGTGGAATTAGTCTCAAATCTCCCATCTAAAATTTTAAATTAACTGACATAATTCTTAATAAATTTATGATAGCTCAAAACCCTTTAAATCCGTTATCGAATCTCCTTCACCCCCCCGATATTTTGATAGGTTTGTAGATTTTTGCTATGCAAACCATACTTGGCAATAGTTTTAGCTGTTGGGTTCTCTAACCGCCAGCAAATTTGCTTGAGATAGAATAGCAGCATCTTTAAAACCCGTATAACCATGAGTTCATCAACAGCCCTACAAAACATCGAACAGCACATCCCGCTGGTGGGAAATATCCATCTCAAAAGCCCGATCGCCTATCGAGCAACCCGCGTCGCAGTCAGTGCAGTTAACGCGGTGCAAATGGCAGTAGCAGAGTCTTATATCAACGGCTTAGAAGTACCGGATTCTGTATTGCGAAGTCTTTTTGATACCTGTATGCCCGTCTTTTTTAAGTATTTTCCCTCTCTGCTCGCACCCTACGAATGGGTACTCAAAGAAACAGAGCATACAGCCGAAAGCCCGCGAGATTTAATGAAAATTCAGTACGACTTGCCTCAAGCTATGCTGAATCCCATGTTAGGCGAGAGCAAACTGATTTATCCGAAATACAGCATGGGATTGTGGGAAAAAGGAGCAGCCAACCTCGAACAATCCCAAATTCAGATGATTGATGATGTAATTGAGAAACTAGAGATTCAGGATGGCGATCGCATTTTAGACTTTGGCTGCGGTTGGGGCTGCGTTCCCAATTACATTCTTTCCAAATTCCCCAATGTCCAGTTTACTGGCATTAATCTCAGCCACCATCAATGCGAATATATGCGTCACAGGATGCAAGATCCCGACAGCTACCTTAGTTCAGGTCGATTCACTCTATTTGAAGGCGATTTGAACGACGCCCAATTCGATACCAAATTTGACAAAATTCTCTCGATCGGAGTTTTTTGTCATGTCGGTAATTTAACCAAAGCTTTCCAAAAGCTCGCCTCTTTCCTCAAAGATAACGGCCGCGCATTCATTCACATCATCACCGTTCGTACTCCTAACAACATCTCCAGCGTTTTCACCCACAAATACATTTTCCCCCACGGCCGTTACTGGAAATACGATGCCGTTCCCAGCCACAACAAAGACCTCAAAACCATCAAACAATGGTATCTCAACGGTTACAATTACTCTACAACCTTTGCTAACTGGCTGAAAAACTTTGATGACTCTCAGCCGATAGTCAAAGATTTAGACTACGGCATCGACTATGCCAAATTCCGCAGAATCTGGCGGTTTTACTTGATTTGGTTTGTTGCTAATTTCGCCAGTTGCGATGGTGAATATAACGGCAACGGTCAATATCTAATGGTTCATGCCTAATTGCTGACATTCCTGGACGCATCAACCGGGTTTTTCAACCGCCATTCTTCGTTAATTAAAGAATCTCACCTGTCGGGAAACGGCGCTGCCGTGTCCGGCGGGGAGTTCAGGCAATAACAGCTAATTGTTGCTACGGTTATTAAACGTAGCAACAATTTTTGATGCTTGGTATTATTTGACGATCTTAGACTATAATTAAAGTAGTGGGACTGTTAAAGAAGTAGACTTTTGAGTTACTACAGCAACATGAAGGCAATTTCAAATTAGAATCTAAAATTGACTGATGTTACAAAAAGAAGAACTGTTAAAAGGCATCGAAAACCGCGAATGTGTGGCGCGGGCATTAGACCAAGCTGAACAAGCAATTAAAACTTGGGAAGTTACTCTGACTGATTTTCTGTCGCCGCCGGAGTTGGCGGACACTCTGACGGTATTTAAGCGCTTGACTGATGTGGAATTGGTGGCTTGGGGCGGCTATCCCCAGGGTGAAAGGCAGAGAATTGCGATCGCCCGATCGGAAATCCCGATCGACTCTGGGAGTGTTAGCGTGGCTGCGGTGGAGATAGCCGGCAATTTCTTGTTTGACACCGCCAGTCACCGCGACTTCTTAGGCGCAATGCTGGGTACGGGAATTGTCCGCGAGAAAACCGGCGATGTGATTGTCTTGGGGGAACGGGGCGCGCAGGCGATCGTCATGCCCGAAATGGTAGAGTATCTGGAGATGAGTTTGCAGCAAGTGCGATCGGTTCCCGTTAAAACTCGGCGCATTGAGTTAAGCGAACTAAAAATTAGAGAACCGAAAAAGAAAGAAATGACAACCGTTGAAGCATCGATGAGATTGGATGCTGTGGCTTCTGCTGGATTCGCCATGTCTCGCAGCAAAATGGTTGAATTCATTGACAGAGGTGACGTGCGAGTTAATTGGAAAGACATCACCCAAGCTAGTTATAACGTTAAGTCGGGAGATTTAATCGCTGTTACTGGTAAGGGAAGATTGGAAATTGGGGAAGTTATGATTACTAAAAAAGAACGCTATCGAGTGCAGTTAACTCGATACTTGTAATTCGGAGAATTGGGAATTGAGATGCGGGTAAGTGCTGGAGTCAGACAGGGGTTAAAAACCCCTGTCTCACAGCGAAAGTCCAGGGTTAATTTATTGTTGGGATAGGATATATAAAACTACTAAAAGTATCGCTCAAGCTTCGGCCAAGGTACGTAGTTGCGCTTCAGCGCTCTTTATAATATTAGGAAAGAGCGCTGAAGCGCAACTACATACCTAATTTGTCTGAGGACTAAAGTCCTCACTACAAACCTTTTGTATTGCGAGCAATTGACCGAATGGGATAGGAAATTTGCGATTATTTAATCTAGCTATCCAGTCGGTTTCAAGCGACTTTCGCTATTAGCCCGGAACTTGAGTTACGGGCGGACTTAACTTAACTGCAAATTGTTAGCGCCGAAATAGCTTGGCTATCGAGTTCACCACAAGTTCTCGCGGCATAAATCGGGGCATATTTACGATTAGAGGATTCGGGAATCCGCCCGTCACGACATTGGACTGATTTTTCTCTAAAGCTTTGAGTGCATCTCGCACTACTTCATCAGCGGGGACGAGTTTTTGCCCGCTGCTAGATGCTAGGGATGCCGGAAATTCTGCTGCTTTAAAAAAATCGGATTCTGTAGGGCCCGCACAAAGTGCTAAAACCCGAATTCCTAAATCTTTGTTTTCCGCCCAAATTGCCTCGCTGAAACTTAACACAAAAGCTTTAGTTGCGGCGTAAATTGATAGGTACGGCATCGGTTGAAAGGCTGCAATAGAAGCAACATTGATGATACTTCCCGATTTTCTCTCCCGCATTCCCGACAAAAATAAGTGCGATAGCTCAACTAACGCTACAATATTCAGTTGCACCATTCCTACTTGTTTTGCTAAAGGGCGATCGGCAAAAGCGCCATAATCTCCACAACCCGCATTGTTCACCAGCAAATCAACCGTCCAACCTGTTTGAATAACCGCATCAAATACAGCAGTTGTGGCTCCTGGCGCAGTCAAATCTTGAACGATAATTTCGACCAAAATATTGAATTCCTGTTGCAGTTGAGCCGCTAGCTGCTGCAATTTCGCTTCGGAACGAGCTACCAAGATTAGATTGTGCTGGCGTTGAGCTAATTCGACGGCAAAGGCTGCGCCTATTCCACCTGAAGCACCGGTGATTAAAGCAGTTGGCATGAAGTTAATTTTGATGATTTGATTTGGGCTTTATATATTTTAACAATTATCTCGTCTAGCAGCCTGTAGAATAATTTAAAAGGGAATAGGTGAGTTTTATGGGGCGTCTTACCGATCGAGCTTTTGACATTTTACGGGCGGAAGTTGACAAGTGCGCGGCTGATGATGCTCTAGCGGGTGGGGTTTACCGCAAGATGGTGATGAAGCGGCTGGAGAAATTGCGATCGCAAAACGGCACTTTCGCATCCAGAGAAGAAATCCGCGATACTTTCAAAGACGAATTTCCCACATTCAGCGAAGAAGCTCTCAAAGCTGCTGTCAAAGCCAACCGCGCGCCCGGATTGTTTGATAAAATCATCTGGGTTGGCGGTTTGCTGGGTGGCGCAGGGGGGATAATTTGGCTGATTAACCTGCCTTTCCCGATGATTCGGTGGCCCGTGGCGAACACTATGCCGATCCTGCTGCTGCCTAGCTTTATTAGTATGGATTACAATTACCGACAGGCGATCGCCCTCGTGGAACAATCCGATCAACTGGTTAACAAAGCTACGGCTGCGGCAGATTTTGAATATGGCGACACGAAAGTAAAACAAGCTCAAAAACACCTCGATGCTTTGCCGGTGTGGTTCCTCGGCTACTATCCAAAAACTTATTGCTCTTTTTCCGGCTGCACTTGGCGCTTTACAGTGGATGAATTTCAAGCCGCCCGCAAAAATATCGGGCGGATGGATGCTCAAATTTTTCAGCAAAAAAATGCTTTTGCTGAGTTAAATCAAGTCGAACAAACTCTCGATGCCGCAAAACAGCAGTACCAGCAAGCGAAAACTGCCGCCGACAGGCAAAAAGCGACTGGAAATTGGCAAAGTGCGATCGATAAACTCAATCAAATCCCCGCCGACACCCTCGCCGGAGAAACTGCTAAGAAAAAACTCCAAGCAGCGGAGAGAGATTTTCAAGCAATGGGAGGAATCGCCACCGGTTCGGTACACGCCGACAACTTAATTGAAGCAGCCAAAGAATTTGCTCTTTCTGCCGCCGTCGCCTCCCAAAAACCGCCACATCCAGCCGCACAGTGGGAACAAATAGCAGGATTGTGGGAAGAAGCAATTAACCGACTGAAAATGATTCCTGTCGATAACCCGGGCTATCTCGATGCTCAAACCAAACTCGCCCAATACCAGAAAAATTTAGGAATTTCCCAGATTAGAGTCCAAGCAGAAAAAGATTCTGCCAAAGCTTTACAAGAAGCTAAAAGTTTGTTTGCTAACTTGCAAAATAATGTAAATTCTCCCAGTCAAAATCCTGGTTACGCCCTCAGCCAATTGCAACAGATTATCAATCAATTAGAATCTGTCAAACCTGGGACAACTGTTTATCCCGAATCTCAAAAATGGCTGCAATCTGCTCGCAAAAAACAGCAAGAATGGCAAAAATAATTAAGTAGTAGTCGGTTAGTATAGCCTTTCTCAAATAGGTAAGGTACGTTGTTGGGCTTCAGCCCTCTGAGAGTGATTATATAGTAAGCGAGGTCGCATCAAAAACTCCATTTACATTCATACCTCATCTTTCTGATAAATGCTATAGTGAGGACTTTAGTCCTTCTTTCTGCGGACTAAAGTCCGCACTACGAACCGATAAGATTAGTTTGTAGTGAGGACTTTAGTCCTCAGAAATGCGGACTTAAGTCCGCACTACGAACGAATCTGTGGGTGACGATTGAAATATTTAAAAGTGCGATCGCATTTCTGCACATTAACACACCCTACTTGACAATTACAAGGCAGTCAGAAACAACGGCGTATCAATCAATCGCACACCTCGATCGCAATACCGCCATATCTCCCTTCCTCGGCCCAACACTTGACCCCTTCAATATAGCAAAGCTGGCTGGGATACTCTTCTTGAGTATCCACTACGACAGCCTCAACACCTCCATCCATGGAGTTGTTAAAAAATTGTACCTTGCGCCCTTGACTGTCACAGGCTTTGCTACGGCAAGTCGAACATACTAGACGGGGATGTCGATCCCAATATGGCGATAGGATGGAACAGATGGGACAGGGCTTAAATTGTCGATCGCTCATACAAAGATGCCATTAAAAAATATATCGATTACCAAGTCGGATCGACATACACATTAATTGTAACTTGCTTTTTCCCCGAAGGTATGCCGGAAATACAAGCACAAATCGCCTCCCCGTCATCAATTTCTACTTCACAAGCATGACAAGAACCCATCATACAACCAGTAGGAATAGAAACCCCTGCACGTTTGGCTACATCTAGCAAAAGCTCTCCCGCTTCTGCTTCGACTGTCACATTATCTGGCAAAAAAACAATCTTTATCATTTAATTTTTCCTTTTGATATAGCGGTTCTCAGAAAGATGGGGTACGTTGTTGGGCTTTAGCCCTCTTATTTTAAGTGGTTATATAAGCTGTCAGTCATACCTCATCTTTTTGAGAAAGGCCATAACACATTTTTTACCAAGTTTTGCTCTCAAAAAAATTGAGGTTTATTGATAAGAACTATCAACCACAGGTGCGTCGCTCTGAGATTTTTGGTACTTAGTTAGGTTTTTTTCATGGCGACGCACCCTACGATTGGTAAAAAACAAATTTTTGTCATTTAAATTATAACCTCCGCTCTAACAAACAACTGTCAACTGTCAACTGTCAACTGTCAACTGTCAACTGTCAACTGTCAACTGTCAACTGTCAACTGTCAACTGTCAACTGTCAACTGTCAACTAACCTAAAATATGCTTGATATCCAAATGCTTTTCCACTGTATCTGCTAGAGTTTCTAATAGAGTTTCTCTATGTTCTCGGTAATTCGGAATACCTGTGGGCAATGCACGGAGTCCCCGCTGTTGGCGCAAGTGATTTAACCAAGCCCGCCGCCAAGCTCCATTGTCAAATATGCCGTGCAGGTACGTCCCCCAAACTGATTGAGAAGTGTTGACAATTCCTAAAGTTGGATCGTCAAATAACGGTTGAGTCAAATCTGACTCTATCATCTGGGTTCTTCCTTGATGAATTTCGTAACCGGAAACTGGTAAACCCGGTTGAGGATAGTTAGATGTTACGATCCGCTGGCGGGCAATTTTGTTTGGTGCGATCGCAGTTTTCAAAGGCAATAACCCCAATCCTTTGAACTCTCCCTTTTCTCCCTCAAGGCCTTCTCTATCAGTAATACTTTCTCCCAGCATCTGAAAGCCACCACAAACTCCCATGACTGTACCGCCAGCTACTAAGTAATTTTTAATCGCTTCTGCCATGCCTGTTTGGCGCAGCACCTGCAAATCTGAAATTGTAGTTTTAGATCCTGGTAAAATCACGGCGTCTGGATGGCCTAACGGGTCTTTGGGGCTGATATATTTGACAGTGACAGTGGTTTCCGATTCCAGGGGGTCAAAGTCGGTAAAATTGGAAATTCGGGGCAGCCGGATGACAGAAATATTCAAGTCGGTTTGAGAATTGGGAGAACGCCGATCGAGTAAATCGAGGGAATCTTCCGAGGGAAACACTTCATCTATCCAAGGAATCACCCCAACTACGGGGATTCCCGTCCTTTCTTCCAGCCAAGTCAAGCCCGGATCTAAAATCGATTTTTGGCCTCGGAACTTATTAATAATGAATCCTTTAATTAAAGCGCGTTCGTCAGGATCGAGCAATTCCAAAGTACCGATAATGTGAGCAAAAGCGCCACCGCGATCGATATCAACTACTAGCAAAGTCCGAGCATTCAGATGTTTTGCTACCCGCATATTAGTTAAATCGCGGTGTTTGAGATTGATTTCTGCTGGACTTCCTGCTCCTTCGCACACAATCATGTCAAATTCTTGACCGAGAAATTCTAAAGATTCCCGAATCACTTGCCAGCCGAGATCGAAATACTGCTCGTAATATTGAGATGCTCGCACATTTGCGATCGCCCTGCCCTTGACAATCAATTGAGAAGTCATATCTCCTTGCGGCTTGAGCAAAATCGGATTCATTTCTACCCAAGGTGCGATGCCCGCAGCCCAAGCTTGCACTGCTTGAGCATAGCCAATCTCTCCGCCGGCGGCTGTGACATAGGAATTCAGTGCCATATTCTGACCTTTAAACGGAGTTACCCGCCAGCCTCGCCGAGAAAAGATTCGACACAATGCTGCAACCAGTAAAGATTTTCCTGCGTGAGATGTTGTTCCCACGACCATAATTGCTTTCATAATATTAATTTAGAATGTAAAAACAGTTGACGGTTGACGGTTGACAGTTGGTAGGGGCGGTTGACGGTTGACGGTTGACGGTTGACGGTTGATAGTTGATAGTTGACGGTTGACCGAAGCAAACAGGAACAACGAAAAATTTAAAAGGAATAAGGAACAAGGAAAAATTTAAAATCTAGGATTTATAGCTTACAAAATTTGACCAAATAAATGGTTTTTTTATTGGCTCTAGGGGTGACAACGAATTGGTTTTGAGGGAAAACCCGATTTGTCGCCACCCGCACCTAAGTCCTAAAAGGAAGACAGAAGAAGGTAGAAGACAGAATTAAAACAATTCTGGTTTCTACCTTTTGCTTTTTGCCTCAAGATGACGGCCTATCTTCGCCGGATACATTCTCAGACTTGGATTCAGTGGCTGGTTTGGCCTGTTCAACTAAATCCGGTTGCGCTCCGTCAGACGAGGGTTTTTCTTCTGTGGATTCGATCGAGATTGTTGATACTGAAACCGTTTCTACCTGAACGCTCAACCCTGGTTCTCCGGGTACTTCTATCTCTACAGGCGGTGCTGAAACGATTTCCACCACAGTCATTTCTAGAGATACAGCAGGAGATTCTGCTTCGGTTGCGCCTGCTGCTGCTTTGGGTTCACCAACCGCATCCGCAGGTGTTTCTTGAGCCAACGGATCTGTTTGGCTTTGTGCCGGCGATCCGTCGTCTAAAATCGAACTTTCCCCTATTTTGGCAGAATTCGCCGCAGTTTCTGTTGCTATCAACTCGGCCATTGCTTCCACATCGGTGGGAAACGGCACTGCTTCGCTGGTTTCGGCTGCGACTTCGGCCGCAGCCTCGGCTAATTCTGATTCGAGAATCTGGTCGATATCCGGTGCAGGAATTGTCGTTACCTTAGATTCAGGAGATTCAGGTGCGATCGACTCAGGTGCCACTTTCGGCTTTGTCACCGGAGTATTTGCATCAGGCTTGTTTTTAGCCGCACCCCGTCCCAACATACCGCCGAGACTATTTTTGAGATTCCCGAACAGACTTCCGAAACCGCCTGATTTTTTAGCTGTTTTGGCAGGAGTTGGGTTTGCCGTTGGGGCTGCGGTTGCGGTTGCTGTCGCCGTTGGGGCCGCCGTTGTAGCATCAGACTGGGACTCTTTAGCCCTCGATCTCCACATCTGGTCAAAATCATCATCATCGTCATCATCATCAGCCTGCTTTTTGGCTTCTGGCTGAGCCTCTGCTGGCTCTACCGTTGGTGCAGCCGCAATTTCTGAAAATTCTAGAGGTGAAGGCAAAGGAGTGAAGTTGCTGGCTAATTCTGCTGGGGCTGGTGAAGTCTCAGCAGGAGCATTGTCAACCGAAAACACCGGTATTTCTGTAATTGCGGGTGCTTTTGAGTCGGGAGTTTTTAAGTCAGGGCCGATCGCACTTTCGGGAATGCTTTCGGGAATGCTTTCGGGAATGCTTTCGGGAATAATCTCAGCGATTTGCCCAGTCGCCGGTTGTGCTTCTACCTTTGCCTGGCCCTGATTCGCAGGTGCTGGAACAGCATCAGCTTTTGGTTTGGGCGATCGAACAAACTTCGGTTTTTTAGCTGCGGGTTCAGGTTTCTTACCAAACAAACCGGATAAAGGCCCGCCCATCGCCCCGGCCAAATTCGCCGCCTGAGGAATCGGCGTTTGCTGAGCCACCGGCGTCACCTGCCGGCGCAAAGTCAGAGTTTCCCAGGCAAACCAGCCCAGCAGAGCCACACCCGCCATTTGACCAAGCAGGAGAGCACCAGTAATTCGCCCCGCACAAGTCCATAAAATTAACGCATAAAAAAGTCCTACCCCGCTCCAGGTAAAATCACTTTTCCGGTGAACCTCTGGAAAAAAGAAGGCCGCCATGTAAATACTAAAGCTGCCCAGACCGACCGCCAACGCCAGAATGTATGCAAGCATCTTGTCGGTACCTCCGCTGTGTCAAATAACTTCTACGCGCTAATTCTACCTTTGCGAGACACTCAACGGCTTCTTTCTGAAGGACAATTCCCGATTTGGAACGAATTTCGGCAAAGAATTTTGTACCGGATGTAACGGATTGACAGGATTTAAGGGTGGAATTCTGAGGAGCATCTCAATTTTTGCAAAAATATATTTTTTCTTTGAGTCCCTTCCTCGCTCGCGATATACACTTCGCTCTTCGGGGACAGCACTATAAAATGCAAAACACAGAGGCTCCCGAAGTCAGAGAAAAGAAACAAAAACCAATAACGAAGAAATCGCAGGCAATATTTCGCCTCTCCCCCTCTCCCCCTCTCCCCCTTTCCCTCTCTCCCCTTCTCCCCTTCTCCCCCTCTCCCCCTCTCCTCGATCGTGATATCTATCACTAAACTAGCGTTGGCGCGATCGCACCTGCGGTAGACGATGTTTTGTATGTTGTAGGTGTAACAGAAGTTATGCCCTAGGGCATATGTATGGGAGACAATGCCATGTGTGAAAAACTGTTTTTAGCAGCGAGCTTAACCTTATTAGTTCACATCTTTGCTGGAGTCGGCACTTCCGCGAAATTACCAGTAAATTTCGTATTGCGATCGAGCGATCGTCCGACACAAATCCAGAAACTTCCCTTGGTTAAAGTACCTGCGAGCTTCAAGTCAAACGTCGAATCCTAACCCTCCGTGCCAGATAATTACGTGAAAGTGGGATTTATCGCAAGGCAGAGCCTGTCTAAAGTTTTTTTTTCAAGCTGTTCTCTTTTCTATTTGACTCTTCACAACTGATCGCTTTGTAGTAAGAACTTCAGTCCTCATTAAGACCGGCTAACAATAACGGAAGTGCTTGCTACAAACCCTAAATGAATAATGAGTAGCAGCTCCGATATTAATTGCCATAAAATACTCAACAAATCTCAACATCAAGTTGTGCAGTAAAAACCTTCAAACCCCAAAAAAATCTGTAATCCCGAGTAAAGCATCAAAATAGATCTACGATCGCGCTTGGGTTAATTTTTTTTGCGATCGCACAACCAGAAAGCAATTGCACTATCTGTGTTGTACAGAGTTTTGCTTCCGGGACTATCCGATCTGAAGCGTATTGATATATAATCGCCAGATGAAGCTCAAAGCTGATAACCACATAGACTGTTAAATCAAGGAAAGTGAAAATGGGACTTAGCGATATTCTTTTGAATGAAAACAAGAGAGACACTATTGTTGATGACTGTGTAAAGTTGATAGACAAACAAGTTGCAGCAGCACCGGGATTGGGCGGCCTTGCTCTGAAAGCTGCCTACTCTACCGTTAAGGGGATACGGGCTGACTATTGCGCCCAAGTCGTCGATCAACTTTTGCCCGAAATCTCGATCGCACTCGATCCAATGTGGACTGAAGCCGTAAACAATGGCAACCCAGTCGCATATCTAACTGAAAGAAAAGCTCAAGTAGCAGATCAATTGCTCCAAATCAGTGACAAAAAAGCCGAAAACAGCACCAGAGCAGTTGTCAAAGGCGCCTATGGCAAACTCCGCCCCTCCGCTAAGACTTACGTCGAAAACGGCATACCAGATTTAGCCGCAATTATAAATAAACATACCGCGAGCTGATTTTCAATAGGTGGGGATTTCCCGCCAATTGAATAAATCTACTCGTTACCAGCAATTCCTGGTAAAACAGCCGTAGGGTGCGTCGAAGAAAGAAAAATCCCTAAAAAAATATCGACAATCTCATAGCGACGCACTCCTACAAAAACACTCAAACAAAAAAACTTATTTTGTAGCATTACTTTGAAAAACTGGTACAGCGGTTCTCAGAAATATGAGGTACGTTGTTGGGCTTGGGCCCTCTTAGTTGATAGTTTAGTGGTTATATAAGCTGTCAGTCATACCTCATGTTTTGAGAAAAACTGGTATTACTTTATCAGATGCCTCAGTACAAAGATTTTTGATTCACAAAATCATCAAAGCTGACGCACCATAGCATCTTAAATTGTCTTATCCATTGCCAATTACCCACTGATTCGCAGCCAATATTTTTAGAATAGCCTCTCCGGTAATGCCCAGCCCCAAAAACATTACCACCACCGCGCTAATTGCAGGCATAAATTTGACTGCTGCAATCTGTTTCGGCAGTCTATCAAAATTCCGTTTGGCATAAACTAAGATTAAGCCGATCGCACTCAGCACCAAAGCCAATCCCAAACTAAAGGCTACCACGAGCGTCATCCCCAGACCAACATTGCCCAAAGCCGACGCGCTCAACAGCATCACCAATGCGGAAGGACAAGGCAACAATCCCCCGGAAATGCCCAACACTAACAAGCTTTTCCAAGTAATCGGAGAACCGTCAGATCCTGGTGGCAAATGTGAATGAAGGCGGCCGTCTCCATGATGGTGGTAGTGCTGAGATATAGGTGGTTTGACAGGTTTAAATTCTCTTTCCCAAGTTCCCCTACTCAAAAGATTTACTGGTTCCTCAAGGTTCGTAGTAAGGACTTTAGTCCTTGGGTTTTTGCGGACTAAAGTCCTCACTACGAACCTGGTTTTGCGGACTAAAGTCCTCACTACGAACCTGGTTTTGCGGACTAAAGTCCTCACTACGAACCTGGTTTTGATTCTTTCTGAAAGTAGTTTGATGCCGATGATTGCTACTAATAAGCCTGAGATTAAACTCAGCCAAGGATCGAGTTTTTCTGGCTCGATTATGTTAGAAGCAAATAATGTAATTGCGCCTACAGCAAACACGCCAGCAGTGTGAGTAATTGTAGTTGTTGCTGCTAGAAATACAGCGTGTACTGGAGTAGCCCGCGAACCAACTAAATAAGCGCCGACTATGGTTTTCCCATGTCCGGGTGACATCGCGTGCACGCATCCCCAAGTAAATGCTCCGACTACTGCTAGCACAAAACTCCAACCTGACTCCCAGATTGATTCTTTTCCAGCTAACAAAAATTCTCGGTTGTGTGGCGTAAATACAATGCTTTTGACAGCACCAGCTTCGACAATTGTAGCTTGACAGCTAGCTGTCGGAACTCCGGGCAAAAATAAATTGTATTTAATCCGCATTTTGTTGTTTTTTGAAGTTACGCTAGATTCTGGCCAGGTGTAGTTTAAGATTAAGGTGCTATGGGTATTGGGCTGCTGGATCGAGCTGGCACTCTTAGCTATTTCCAGGGGTTTTACTGTAACCGATCCGGGAATCTTGCTACTTTTGGTGATGCTAATTTCTTGACTAAAAAACTTTTCTAGTTCTGTTTTGTGATTCCTAACTTCTGCCAGTTGTAACTGTCCGTCTCCATTGTCGTCGGCAAATTTTGTTAGGCCGGTGGGAAAGGTTAATGTTATTTCGGTTTGCAAATCGTTGACGATGATTTCGGCTACTGATAAGTCTGACCAGTGGGAATAAACTGGTTGGGTTGAGTTTGTACAAAATAGTAAGATTGTGAGCGAAAAAAGAATTAAATATTTTCGCATTTTTTGCCAGTTTTTGTGCATGGTTGGTTTTAATTTGATGTGTTTGTGGCTAATTTCAAAATTCATAACTTCCCAAACCCAATGCTTGACGAGATCGACTATCAAAACTCGGATCGATTTCCTTCACCTTTTGAAAATAAGCGCGAGATTCGGCATCTTTTCCTAAAGTCTTAGCGATCGCACCAGCCCGATAAAACATCCCAGCATCGCGAATTCCCGATCGCACAATTTCAACCATCACCCGATCGGCTTTTTGCCATTCGCCAGCACTAGAAAGCGCCCAGGCGTAAATATCCAGAGTCACCGCATCCCTGCGAATTTTCACCTCTTCCTGCATTAACAACAGCGCTTCGGCGACATCCTGCGATCGACCTTTTTCCAGCAACAAACTCGCCAAATCGCGCCGGTGCCCGAAACCGCCAGAAACCTGTTCCTGTCGCAGCCCAGCTTCTGCTTTGTCGCGCAGTCTCCCCGAGGATCTCGCATCTCCCTGCAACTCCTTCACCCTCGCCATACCGCGATCCACCAGGCGATCGAACACCGTCGCAGCCCCGCCAGAATAGGCAGAAACCTTGCTGTAATTAGCCTCAGCTTCCCGATAATTTCCCTGGCGCGTCTCCAAATCCGCCAAATAAATCAGCGCTAGCGGGTATCGCGGAACCAACCGCAACGCTTCCAAAAATAGCGCTTTCGCCTGCACAAACTGCCCGCGGCGGGCGTAAAATCGACCCAAGAGCGATCGAACTCGCGCCGATCCAGCAATCTCTCCCGGTTCCTCCGCAGCCATTGCTTGCCGGTAATCCTGCAAAACCTCCGCGTCTCGCCCCTGCGATTCTCTCACTAACGCTCTTAATGTGAGAGAACCTAAGTTAGGAATCCGATTAACTAAGGCTTCTGCGGCTATACTTGCCTCACCGATTTTTCCGGTGGCTAAGTGAGATGTGACGGAAAGGGCGATCGCATCTTCATTGTCAAAACCCACCTGTTTCGCCAAGCGCAAAGCCGTCGCAAAATCGTGTCTGGCCTCGGCAATTCGAGCTAAAACTAGCAGCGCGCCTTTGTTGTCAAAAGGCAAAAGGGCGATCGATCTTTCTGCGGCTTGTTCGGCTAATAAAAACCAACCACCTTCCCCAGTTACGCGAGCCATTTTCAAATAAGCACTCGCCAAAGCAGCCCGATTCAAACCGCTTTTTGAATCAACAGCCAATCGCTGCTGGTAAAAAGCAATTTCCTGCTGAATAGCTTCCTTTTGATTCGGATTGTTCCTCAAAGTTTCCGAAAACTGATAGCGGTAATTAGCATCGAGATTTGCCGTACTTTTATTAGCAATTTTTCCTGAGATTTCACGCAGATTGGGCAGCAAATTAACTGCGACAATTCCCACTATCGGCAGTCCGATGAGAAGCAACCACCAGAAAAGATCGGATTTAGGTTTTTGTGATTTGTTGGCAGTCATATTGTAGGGTGCGTCATTATTGGATTTAGCACGAAAAACTACGATTTTATTTGATAAGGTCGGCTCATGCTTGAGCCAAGGTACGTTGTTGCGCTTCAGCGCTCTTTATAAATATTAGGAAAGAGCGAAGACAGCGCAACAACGTACCTATTGTTAGGTTAGTTTTCTCGGGTGCATCTAATTGTGGCAAGGGCGAAGGAAGCATTTCGGCACATAATTTATGAACCATAATCTGAGATTTACCGCCGAAATGCTTCGCCCCTACGAATATATTTGCAAAAAAGAGATGCTCCCGTTTCCTCGGTGATTGTAGAAGGTGCGTCGCTCTGACATTGTTGCTTTTTTTTCAGTATTATCGATAGCGACGCACCCTACAAATAACTTCAGCGCTCTTGATAAATATTAGGAAAGAGCGCCCAAGCGCAACTACATACCTATGACTATTAACTAATTCGGCAAAGCCAAATAAGGAAAATTCGGTTCTAACGGTTTGTGTCCCTGAGCCGGATTTCCAGGAGCTCCGTTATAAGAAACGTTATCGCTAGCCGGAGAACCCACCAAAGCTCCCAAAGTGATATCAACAACATCGTCCAAAAGCAAACGACCTCCGATCAAACTTCCTTGAGCATTTGCCGCACTACCGTAGCCGCTGGGCCTTGTGGTATCGATCCGCAGGACATCCGGTAAGAAAGCTTTGGCGATCGCATTTGCATCCACATTATCCTTACCGTCCAAAAGATCCACAGCATTGAGAGTAGCAACAGCTTCCTGTCGCACCGGAGCAGCAGCAGCACTCAAATCCAATCTCGGAGAAATAGTATTAAATGCTTCCAAAAACTGGGGAGTAACTATCAACGCCTCATTAATTCCCGGTCTCGCCAAACGCTCGAATTGTTTGAAACCGCCAGCTCCATCCCTCACAGAAATAGTTGACCAAACATCAAAAGTATTCGCGCCTGTTCCTGCTTGCAGAAATGCCTTCGGAACGCGCACCGCAATGGTATTGACGTTGTAGCCTTTAGCAAAGTCGAGCGCTTGACTGGCTGGCTTGAAACCTACTTTAGGGCCCGTTCCCAAAGCCCCAGCCCGGACTCTAAAAAATTGTTCCACATCAAAGAAAAACGGATCTTCCCGCAAACCTGCAAATACAGTTAAGTTAGAACCGCCCACAGGTACTGTATTCAAAACAGCATTAGAATTCAGCGGAGTTGTGGCAATTAAACCGCCATTAACCGTTGTCTTAGTTGTGGTCTGGGAGCCGCCGCGCACAACAGTCATCGCTACCGCTTGCATACCTTTACTGTTAGGCGGACTGAAGGCAAACCGCAAGATAATATCGGCACGTCCAGTCGGTGTAGAATTTACATCACCTACCTGCGTGATGTGAAATTGGTAAAGGGCTGTGGTGCTGAAATAATATTGATAGCGGGCTACAGACCGAGGATTTGAATTCATTGTAAAGACTAAATCCCCGTCCGCAGCGCCGGAGTTTTGATCTTTTTCGCGATAGACGTATAAGTCGGTTAAATTGACAGCGCGACCTTTGATATCGACTTCGCCGTCATCGTGGTCGGAAGCGGCAATTATCCCAGGAGTTAATACAACAATTAAAGCTGCTTCAATTGCTAGGATAATTCGGCGAATTTTCTTGGTGAGTTTCACAGTTAGCACCTATCTTTTACTGAGATTTTTACAAAAATTAATCGCAAATAACCCACCTTCGCGGGTTTTACTTTGGTCGCCACAGGTTCAACTTGTTAACCTGTCGGGCTTTTGGGAGGTTGCTGAGCCTTCTCGTAATTGGTATACGAAGTTTTGGCTATTTTGGATCTGTACAGCAAGATTAGGTATGAAAAACTATGCAGAAGTGATAAACTGCAATATAAATCGGATAGATTACAATTCAAAGCATCACAGAATTAGCCCGCAAAGGCATACTTATGCTTGCATCCCCAATTGACTTACAGTTATGTTCTATAGTGATATACGCCGAATATTTAATTTTGGATCTGTACGCTCAAAACAAAATTTTTCAGGTACACTGAGATGACAGGGGAAAAGTTAAGTGATGAATCGCTGCTGTTAGTGCAGATTGCCCAGAAAGACCAAGCAGCATTAGCTAAACTGTACGATCGCTACGGTCGTGCAAGTTTCGGTCTCGCTTACAAAATTCTGGGTTCGGTAGAAGAAGCTGAGGAAGTTGTGCTCGATGTTTTTTCCCAAATTTGGCAAAAAGCAGCAACTTACGATCCCAGTCGCTCTCGTGCGGATACTTGGTTATTTATGCTTACCCGCAGTCGTTCCCTCGATCGCCTCCGAGTGTTGCAGCGAACAGTCCGCGCCGCAGACGCTTGTCTGGAAGATGCTAAAATTCCGTCTGCGCGTATTGCAGAACCGATGGAAGATGCAATACTTGAAGAACGCAGCGCCCAAGTCAGCGCAGCCCTAGAAAAACTGCCACCAGAACAGCGAATTGCGATCGAACTAGCCTATTACGAAGGATTGACTTGTGCGGCAATCGGCACTAAACTCGGTATCCCGACAGGTACAGTTAAAACTAGAATTCGGTTGGGAATTTCTAAGTTGCGCCAAACTTTGAGCGAAGAGTTTTAGATTGTCAAAAAAACAAAATTTAAATTGTTTAATATCGATCTAAACCTATGGCATCTCCAATCTTCCATCTTGAGTGCAATGGCAAAAAAAAATCGAAAATCTAAAATTTAAAGTCTAAAATTGATAATGCCGGAGAACTGATGGAAATGATGCCAGACGAGGAGTTTAATCTGCTTGCAGCGCTTAAAGCTCTCGATACCCTTGATGAGTCAGAACGCAGCGCACTTGCCGAGAAATTGCAAGCATCCCCAGAACTTCAAAGCGAATTAGCTGCCTTTGAAACAGCAATTTCTGCGATCGCCTATACAGCCCCTGCCGTTCCCGTCGCCCCCGACCTCAAAAACCGCCTGTTGCAGCGCATAGCCGAACTACCAATTGTTACATCGCCCACAGAAAATAATCCGCCATCTTTAATTGTGCGATCGCGCGATGTCAAATGGAGACCCTACTCAGTTCCGGGAATCTCGATCGGCAAGCTTTATCTTGACAAAAAAAAGCACCAAATTACTTGTTTAATGAGGCTGGAACCGGGAGTAACTTTTCCCCTGCACCGACACGCGGACTCGGAGGAGGTATTTGTATTAGAAGGAGACTTAACTGTAGAAGGGGAAGTTTGCTATCAAGGCGATTATATTCGATCGGTTCCCGGTTCCATTCATTCGCCCATCACCGAGGGGGGATGTTTGCTGTTAATCAAATCTTCTACAAATAACGAAAGGCTCGTTTGAATCCATACCTAAATCTATTCTGGGACGGGCATCTTAATAGGAAAAATTGGATTAACATCAAATTCGATCGCATCCTCTTGCATTCATCTCTATCTTCTCTCTCTGTGTTCTCTGCGCCCTCTGCGGTTAAATAATTCCGATCCAACCGGAAACGATATAAAGCCGGAACTCCGCGACAAATTAAAAGAAGACGATTCATTACTCCAAGCTAAGAGGGCTAAAGCCCAACAACGTACCTCATAAAGCCGGAGGAACTCCAGGACAAATTAAAAGAAGACGATTCATTACTCCAAGTAAGAGGGCTGAAGCCCAACAACGTACCTCATCTTTCTGAGAACCGCTATAGGTCGTTGTCAACTGTCAACTGTCAACTGTCAAAGGATAGTGCCATGCTAAATTACTGGCGTTTAACTGCTCTAATGTCCGCCGTTATTATACAATTTGTTCCCAAAAGTGCGATCGCCCAAGAACGTGAAGGATGCTTTCTAGTCAACTCAGCGGGAGAAGTAATTAACTTAAACCAGTTGTGCACGCCCCAAGACTCGGGAGTCAAGCTAACAGGAGACGACGGGAAATTTATCGAAGACTACAAACGGTTAGCCAAAAACTACTCTCCCGACGCAACAGGCGCTTTATTGCAAGGAATCCAAAGCAACCCCAATCAAAAAATTGCGGCCGCGAAAAGCATATGCGCCCAAGCCAAAGCGGGAGTTTCTCTGCCGGAATTTAAATTAAGGGCGATCGGGCAAGCTGGTAGTATCGAAAATCCCACGGCTAAAGAAAGTTTTCTCGCCGAAGCCGATATTATCACAACTCTTGCAGGCAATCATTACTGCCCGGAATTAGCCAGCAAGTAAGATTGTAAAATATTTAGAGACGCGGCAATCCCGCGTCTCTATTTGCAGTTAAAATATGATTAATATTCCTCTTGTCGCGCCACGACTCAGGAAATTACCCCGCATGAGATGAAACATTTAAAATCAAGTTCCGCCGATTTGCGGGATTTATTCAAAGACAGCATCACCGTTAAATACCTTGCGGAACCGCTAAAATCTGTGCCGGCGGGCGAAGATGCTGCTAAATTGCGATCGTGGATGGAGGCGCGCGATTTTGATGTGCTCGGGATCGAAGAAAACGGGACGGTTTGCGGCTATGTGGAAAAAGCGCACTTAATGACAGGTAAGTGCAGCGATTACCAGCAAATTTTCCACCCATCGCAGTTAATCGCCGCCTCGACTCCGTTGATGGAATTGCTACCGCTGCTGCGAGAAAAACCGAGATTGTTTGTCTTGGAAAGCAACCGCATCAACGGGATTGTCACCTGCGGCGATTTGCAAAAAGCGCCGGTGCGGATGCTGCTGTTTGGGTTGGTGACGCTGCTGGAAATGAATTTATTGCGGATTGTGCGGATTTACTTTCCCCAAGATTCGTGGCAGAAGTGGCTGAAGGGCGATCGTATTGTAGCAGCAAAACACCTGTGGGAATTGGGGCGATCGCGAAATGAGGCAATTGACTTGATCGATTACCTGCAATTCTGCGACAAGCGAGATTTAATCCTGACGAATGCCGAAATAGTCGATCGACTGGGGCTCAAATCCAAACGTTACGGGGAGCGTTTTTTGAAGTCAGCAGAAGCATTGAGAAACAAATTAGCACACGCCCAAGACTTAATCAACGGTTCTTCGTGGCCGGAAGTAATTCTTCTCGCCCAGGAAATAGAAGCGCTGTTGCAGCGATGTGAAGAAATTGAAATTTCTCTATGAAATAGCGCAAAAAACCCAACAACATCCAAAGGTACGTAGTTGCGCTTCAGCGCTCTTTAGACTTATGAAATAGCGCAAAGAACACAACAACATCTAAAGGTACGTAGTTGCGCTTCAGCGCTCTTTAGACTTATAAAATAGCGAAAAAATCGCAACAACATTCTAAAGGTACGTAGTTGCGCTTCAGCGCTCTTTAGACTTATGAAATAGCACAAAAAACACAACAACATCTAAAGGTACGTAGTTGCGATCTTTGCACTCTTGTCTAGATGAATGAGCGCTGAAGCGCAACAACATACCTAATACCTAAAAATTAGCTTTCATATACGTTTTATCTTCGACCTAGTTTTTAATTTTCAACTTCCTATTAGTATACTGAGGAACCCACCCTTGAGCAGTGGTGTAATACTGCACAGCTTTCAAGTACAGCAACGGAGTAAGATAAAACCAATGTTCTGTATTAGGCGGTACTTTAATATATTCTTCAGCTTGCAACATTAATTGTACCTGAGAGCCGTTAGGATAGACAAACCCAAAAACACATTCCCCAGCTAAAACGTGCAGAACTTCTGCATCTGCGTGGGTGTGAGTGCGATCGCTTTGAGTCATCAGCGGGTAAATCTGTGGCGAACCGGGATGCAGCACTTTTAAGTCGCACCACTGACATCCGTTGGCGCGCTTGAAGTATTCAAACTCGGTTTTAAATGCTGCGAGAATGTGCTGTTTTTCTGTGACATTGAGAATGTCTTGCAGTAGAATTTGTTTAACCGCAGGATTTTCCTGATTTGACAGGCGATCGAGCTCAATATTTAAAACAGCCAGTTGGCTGGCGATCGCCCCGATATCGGTATATGTCCTACCGTCTTCTAGTTGCAGAACAGCCATATTACATCACCTATTAATTTCGCTTAGAAGAGAATTTAGTTGCCACTTTCCATATACTGTTGTTACAGACTAAATTCCTGCTTGTTTTCCATAATAGCCGATCGCTAAAATTAGATGTTTTTCGTTATATTTTATTAAACATTTACCATAAAGAATTGGTTGAAAGCCCCAACCCCGAGCGGAAGAAATTACGATCCGACTATTCATTACTCCAATCTTCTTCCTTCTAGGTAGAGGTCGCTCTTAAACTGTCAACTGTCAACTGTCAACTGTCAACTGTCAAACATACTTTAATTGTCAAATTTTAACTTTTATTTAATAACCTTGAGAGTAGAGAGTTGGGTGCTTGTGGCGCACCTTACAAAACTCAAAACTTTTAAACGAGCATTCCCGCAATACAAGCAGTCATGAAACAAGCCACAGAACCAGCAATCATCGCCCTCACGCCCAACCGAGCCAAATCACCCTTGCGCGATGGCGCCATCGCACCAATCCCCCCAATTTGAATCCCGATGGAACCAATATTAGAAAAGCCGCACAAAGCATAAGTCGCAATAATTACCGATCGTTCCGAAATAGCCTGTTGCTTCACCAATTCCATCAAATCCAAATAAGCAATAAACTCATTTAAAATCGTCTTCTTCCCCAAAATAACTCCTATTTTTCCACAATCCGCCCAAGGCACGCCCATCAGCCAAGCCACCGGAGCCATGAAATAAGAAAGAATCCATTCCAGTGACAACTGAGGCAAACTAATCAGCCCTCCAAACCAACCCAAAAGCGCATTAAAAAATGCCAACAAACCCAAAAAAGCTATCAGCATTGCCCCCACATTAGCCGCTAATTGCAAGCCGTCGCTAGCACCAGAAGCAGCAGCATCCACGGCATTAGCATAAACCTGTTCTACCTTAATTTCCACCTCGCCAGCAGTCAGGGACTTTTCAGTTTCTGGATACAGCAATTTAGAAATTGCCAAAGCAGCCGGTGCCGACATCACCGACGCAGCAATTAAATGTTGAGGAGACACGCCAAAAGAAATGTAAGCCGCCATGACTCCGCCAGCAATTGTCGCAAAACCCCCCGTCATCACAGCGTGCAGTTCCGAGAGCGTCATCGTTGCTACATAGGGTTTAATTAACAGTGGTGCTTCTGTTTGACCGACAAAAATATTGGCAGCACAGGAAAGAGTTTCTGCACCAGAAGTTTTCATGGTTTTAATCATGCCCCAAGCGACAGCCTGCACCACTCGCTGCAAAATACCGTAATGATAAAGTAGGGTGATAAATGAAGAGAAAAAGATAATAGTGGGCAGGACTTTAAAAGCGATTAAGTGATCGGTAAATTTATCACCAAATACAAACTTTGCCCCAGCATCAGAAAAATTCAGAAATTGAGTGACTAAATCTCCCAAAAATTTAAATGCCACCAAACCCGGAGCAGTTTTGAGAATCAAAATTGCAAAAATTAGCTGCAAAGCAATTCCCCACAGTACGGGAGGCCACTTAACAGCCCGTCGATCGACTGAAAAGGCGTAGCACAAACCGACAAAAACTCCTAGCCCCAACACAGAAATAAGTCTTTCCATTTCAGTCACATTCCCTTATACTTAAAGATTAAAGCTCAAAATTACGGCGCAGCCTAAATTGCTGCTACTTTTATGCCTCTACCTATAGTTGCTATTATTGGACGCCCCAATGTAGGCAAATCGACGATCGTCAACCGTTTAGCCAACAGCCAAGACGCGATCGTCCACGACGAACCGGGAATTACGCGCGATCGCACGTACAGGCCAGCATACTGGGGCGATCGCGAATATCAAGTCGTAGACACCGGCGGGCTAGTATTCGATGACGAGACCGAATTTCTGCCATTAATCCGCGAACAAGCAATGGCGGCCCTCGCAGAAGCCAGTGCAGCCATTTTTGTAGTAGACGGAAAAACCGGACTCACCGGCGGCGACGAATCCATCGCCTCTTGGCTGCGAGTGCAAAAAGTCCCCGTCATTCTCGCCGTCAACAAGTGCGAATCGGAAAATACCGGACTTACCCAAGCAGCAGACTTTTGGACGTTGGGACTGGGAGAACCATACCCCATTTCCGGGATTCACGGTAACGGTACCGGCGAATTGCTAGACCAATTAATGACTTACCTTCCCACAGAAATAGAGCCAGAAGTAGATGAAATCAAAGTAGCAATTATCGGTCGTCCCAACGTCGGAAAATCCAGTTTGCTAAACGCATTTCTCGGAGAAAACCGCGCCATCGTCAGCCCAATTTCCGGCACAACCCGCGACGCAATTGACACCATAGTAGAACGCAACGGTCAAACCTACCGCCTGATCGACACAGCCGGAATTCGTAAAAAGAAAAACGTCGAATACGGCGCCGAATTTTTCGGAATCAACCGCGCCTTCAAAGCCATCCGTCGGGCAGATGTCATACTGCTAGTAATAGATGCAATTGACGGCGTTACCGACCAAGATCAAAAATTAGCCGATCGCATCAGCCAAGAAGGTCGAGCCTGCATCATCGTCATCAACAAATGGGATGCCATAGAAAAGGACAACGACACCATCTACGAGTACGAAAAAACAGCAAGAACTAAACTGTATTTCCTCGACTGGGCAGAAATGATCTTTGTCAGCGCCATGAGCGGACAGCGAGTTGAAAAAGTCATTGAATTAGTAGACAAAGCCTCCGACGAACACAAACGCCGCGTCGCTACCGCCGTCATCAACGAAGTCATAGAAGAAGCCACAACCTGGCACTCAGCACCAGTTACCCGCCAAGGAAAACAAGGCAAAATCTATTACGGTACCCAAGTGCGATCGCAACCGCCAACAATCGCGCTATTCGTCAACGATCCCAAACGCTTCACCGAAAACTACCGCCGCTACATGGAAAGCCAATTCCGCAAACACCTAGGCTTTACTGGTACACCAATGCGGCTGCTGTGGAGAGGCAAAAAAGTTCGCGCCAGCGAAGTCAGCACCACAAACAGAGCACTGCGCGTGAAGTAATTCCAGACTTGAGATTAAAGAAAAAACGCAGTTTAACGATCTAAGCAAATTGCGTTTTTTTATTTTCTCTTCCTTCCTTCTTTCTCTTTCTTCTTTCTCTTCCTTCGCGTCCTAGCGCTGACGCGCGGCTTCGCCTAAAGCGTCTTCGCGGTTCAATAAATTAGATCTCTTGTATCATCACGTCCCGTCGATTACCATAACAAAAACCGTTCGTAGTGTGGACTTTAGTCCGCAAAATGCTGCGGACTAAAGTCCACACTACGAACCTTATTGCGGTCAATCAGTTTGATACAAAAACCGCAGATATAAGGCAGATGCAACACAGACAAACGCAGATAATTTCCAGATAATTTGGAAATGAATGCAATAAGTCTATTAATATTATTAAAAATCTCAAACCGACAACATGGATTTACTTCGCTCGCTCCCTATAGGACTTTACCTAGAACAACCCGTAACCTGGCTGCACCGGCTAGACTCCCGCGTCAAACTAGCCTGGTTGATGACATTTCTAATTGCGCCCATACTCGCCAATCCCGTTTGGCGGTTGATGCTAGTAGTAATGTTAATCGTACTGACACTAAGCGCAGCCATTCCCTTCCGTGTCTGGAAACAGCAAATGGGACTGCTGCTGCTATTCTGCCTTTTAGTATTTTGCCTCAGCGCGATCGCCCCTGACGCACTTCCCTCAGAACATCGGCCCCGCATCCCCGCCGACGAATTAACCTTTTCCCAACAACCCGCAACCCTTCCACCCGCTCAGGAACCCAAAGCGTGGTACAAACGTTTTAACTTAGGCTCAAACTCTGCAACCCAAACTCCTAAAGTTCAAACCCAAAATAAACTCCCCCAACCCACAAACTACAGTTACGTTTTATTCAAACAAGGCCCTGTTAAAATCACCCGCAAATCCTTAGATTTAGCTATCAACGTCAGCACTCTATTCTTTACAGTAATTTACAGCACTAACCTCTACCTGCTCACCACAGCCAGCGAAGAAATTACCGCCGCCATCGAAAACTTAATGCAGCCGTTGCGCCGCTTGCGCTGGCCAGTCACCGAAATTGCCCTAACATTAACCTTATCTTTGCGCTTCATTCCCCTAGTATTGGAAGAAATACAAAATTTAGTGCGATCGGTCAGCACTAGAGCGATAAACTGGAAAAAACTTGGATTTCGCCGCGCCGCTCAAGTTTGGTTGACGATTGCCGAGAGGCTGTTAGAAAACTTGCTGTTGCGAGCCGAACAAATAGCTAGTGCGATGAAAGTTCGCGGCTTTACCAGTCCCGATCGACACCGCGTAGAATGGCATCAGTTACACTTCAAAATTCGAGACTGGATCGCTCTCGGCTGTTTGCTCGCCCTCTGGAGCGCCCGTTTGGTTTGGGGTTGGGACGCTTAACAGTTGACAGTTGACAGTTGACAGTTGACAGTTGTAGGGGCGGTGCCCCCGTACCCGCCCTCTTTTAGATGACATTTGACAGCTCGCTCTGTAGTTTGATGGCGATCGCGCTTCCAGCCGAATGGTTGACAGTTGCACAGTACGCGAATCAAACAATTTATGCTTGACTGTATCGGCCACCCATCAAAGCAAAACTGATAGCAGTTTCCAACAAGAATTTAGGTGTAGGTAGATTCCAAAGCCTTACCCAGTGAGTTATCCCCAATTCTTCAAATCTCAAATCTCAAATCTCAAATCTCAAATAATCTGAGATACTTCGACGCGATCGTCCTGCTAAAGTAATGGATGAAAATATTTAGAGATCCAAGACCTTGAACATCTATCTTGGGACAGATATCGTATATGTTCCGCGCATTCAAGCTGTATTAGATCGATTTGGCGATCGCTTCCTAGAAAAAGTTTACACGAGGGCAGAACAAAGAGACTGCGGACAACTAAATTCTCAAGACAGCAGCATTAAAGGTAAAATGAACCGAGTTTCCTGCAACCAACTAGCCGGGCGGTGGGCAGCCAAGGAAGCTGTTGTCAAAGCTCTAGGCACGGGATGGCGGGGAATACGGTATGCTGATGTCGAAATTCAGCGCTCCGAAAACGGTGCTCCTAACGTGCAACTGCACGGAACCGCCGCAGCACAAGCCTCTGTTTGGGGAAATTGCCAGTGGCAGTTGAGCCTCAGTCACGATGGAGACTATAGTATGGCTACCGCGATCGCCCTTTGCACCCCGCGATCGAGCGAAACTCAAATCTAAAATCTAAATCTTTAATCTAATATCGATCGATTGTGAGAGTGAATGACTACCGAAACCTACCTGAATCATCCAAACTTTGGCCTCCTCTTCAGGGTATCCCAGGTTGAAGACAGCCAAGAATTATTTACCACCCTATACGCCCAGCGCCTATTTTTCTTAGTAACCAACGGCCCTGGCGGCCTCAGATTCGATCCTATCAGTCGATCGGACGCTCGCCTCATGGTCGAAATTCGCCTGCGAACCCTCCGTCGCAGCGGTCAATATCAGGAATACGACCAATTGCAGGCAATTCACCAGCGCACCTTTCAATAGCCAAAATCGTTCAACTGTTGACAGTTGACAATTGACAGTTGACAGCTAGAGAGCGACCTCTACCTATAAGTCCGAGTATTGGAGTAATGAATAGTCTGATTTTAATTGATCCCGCTCCGGCGGGCGGGCTTTCAACCAATTCTTTCTGGTAATCGGTAATTGGTAATCGGTAATTGGTAATCGGTAATCGGCAATTGGTAACTTGGTAATTGATATAGCGGTTCTCAGAAAAGTGAGGTATGCCCAATGCCCAATGCCCTGTTTGGCCTTCTTCCCAATGCCCAATGCCCTATGCCCTATGCCCAATGCCTATGAGTACCTCATGTTAGTGAGAAAGGCTATATCTGTCTTAATTGTCCTGCCCTCCTGTCAAGAGCGTTGAGTACCATGACCATTGCCTCTCGAATTAACAGCCTTCGCCAACAGTTGCCGGAATCAGTGCGGTTAATTGCCGTTAGCAAACAAGTACCGACTGATGCTATCCGCGAAGCCTACGACGCGGGCATCCGAGATTTTGGCGAGAGCAAAGTTCAAGAGACTGCCGAAAAACAAAGCCAACTGCAAGATTTGCCAGATATCAACTGGCACTTGATCGGCCACTTGCAAGCCAACAAAGCAGCAAAGGCCCTAGAGCATTTCCAGTGGATTCACTCGCTCGACAGCTTAAAACTGGCTCAGAGGCTTTCGCGCCTAGCTGGCGAAATGTCTTGCACCCCGCAAGTCTGCCTGCAAGTCAAAATATTGCCAGACCCCGATAAATACGGGTGGAACGTCCCAGAACTGCTTGCCGACCTCTGTGAACTCAATAAATGTGAGCATATAAAAATTCAAGGTTTGATGACAATACCTCCGCTGGGATTAGATGACTCGCAAATCCTACAATTGTTTAAGAGCACTCGCGAACTTGCTGACAAAATCCAGGAGCAAAATTTGCCAAACATTCAAATGCAGCAGCTCTCCATGGGGATGTCGGGAGATTATCATTTGGCAATTCAAGCAGGTGCTACTATGGTACGGCTAGGACAAACCTTATTTGGCTCTAGGAGGGGATAAATTGTTCAAATCTTCTGATAAGCACAACTTAGGTTAAATATAGAGTAGTGAACGACCCGCGGCTAACCCGCAACGCGAGTATAGTCGGGGCAGCACAGTCGTGAAGGAGCTTAAATGGTGAACATTTTTTCTAAGCTACGAGATTTTGTAGGCTTCAACAATGAGCCTGAATACGATTACGAGTACGACGAAACCGAAAGCGAGCGCTTTGCGAACGCCTACCAACAGCCTGAACCAAACTCCGCCACTTCCACTTCTGCTGCTGCGATCGCCGCAGCCGAAGAAGAACGCCGCCAAAATCGCAGAATGCGGGAGCGGTCAGTAGTAGGATCGACAGGTACGGATGTTGTTGCACCAACCGGGGGAGTAGGATCAGTAATGAATAATGTGATTGGAATGCCTGGATCTATGAACGGGATTTCGGAAGTAGTAGTAATGGAGCCGCGCACTTTTGAAGAGATGCCGGCAGCAATTCGAGCTCTTAAAGAACGCAAATCTGTGGTTCTGAACCTAACGGTGATGGATCCAGACCAAGCGCAAAGAGCTGTGGACTTTGTGGCGGGCGGTACTTATGCCCTTGACGGTCATCAAGAGCGTATTGGCGAAAGCATTTTCTTGTTTACGCCTAGCTGCGTGCAAGTAAGAACTCAGTCTGGTGTGGTTCACGAAGTGCCCCCAGCCCAAGGCCGCCCGCGCCCTGCTGCGGCTGCTCCCGCACCGACAGTCTGGCCGGCTGAACAAGCTCAATTGGCTCAGTAGTGAGTTGACAGTTGACAGTTGACAGTTGACAGTTGATTCCAAAAGCTGTTGGCTGTTGACAGTTGACTCCGAAAGTCGTTGAGAGATATTCATTCAAAAAAACACTATAGTAAGGTGCGTAGTCAGTTGACAGTTGACAGTTGACAGTTGACAGTTGACAGTTGACAGTTGACAGTTGACAGTTGACAGTTGACAGTTGACAGTTGACAGTTGACAGTTGACAGTTGTTGACAGATATTCATTCAAAAAACCAGTATAGTCAGGTGCGTCGCTACCAGATGAGCAATGGAAGTTTTAGATGGTCGAAAGCGACGCACCCTACAAACAACGCACTGTTAACAAATAACCAATAACAAATAACAAATAACCAATAACAAATAACCAATAACTAATAACTAATTAACTATGATAAAATTTGGTACGATCGGCGGCGGAGTAATGGGAGAGGCTCTCTTATCCCGCTTAATAGCAGAAAAAGTTTATTGTCCTTCAGAAATATTGGTGAGCGATCCGCAACCGCAACGGCGCGAATTTTTGACTGCAACCTACGGAATCGGAACAACAGCCAGCAATCTAGAAGTTGCTAACGCTACGGAAGTGCTGTTTTTGGCGATTAAACCGCAAATTTTTGAGCAAGTAGCTTTGGAATTGGCCGTGGCGATCGATCGCCCACAAGCAAATAATGGAGAAACAGCTAATTCTCAGCCAGAAGCTGCGATCGTGTCGATTTTGGCGGGAGTTCCCCTGAACAAGCTCGAAGCAGCCTTCCCGGGGCGCTCTGTGCTGCGGGTGATGCCAAATACTCCGGCAACGGTGGGGGCGGGCATGAGCGCGATCGCCCCGGGGAAACTCGTGCAACCGACGGATTTAGAATTAGTCAAGCGGATGTTTCAGGCCGTGGGAGAAGTGGTGGAAGTGCCTGAAAGTATGCTGGATGCGGTGACTGGCCTTTCCGGTTCCGGGCCAGGTTATGTTGCGATTTTTATCGAAGCATTGACAGATGGCGGTGTTTGTGCTGGACTGCCGCGGGCGATCGCCTCTCAATTAGCAATCCAAACAGTATTCGGTACGGCGAAGCTGTTGCAAGAAACGGGAATGCACCCAGCAGAATTGAAAGATAGGGTGACAAGTCCCGGCGGTACGACGATCGCCGGAATTGCTACATTAGAAAGTAACGGTTTTCGCTCTGCTGCGATCGAAGCAGTGAAAGCAGCTTGTTTGCGCTCTCAAGAATTGGGTAAATAAAAAAAGATAATTTACAATGGCTTATAGCGACTTCAAGCTCAAAGAAATTGTCAAACAATTTGACTTAATTATCAAGGAAAATCAAGATTTATTTGCCGATATATTAGAAGTAGAATCTAGCGAAATTCTGAAAGTATCGTTAAAAGAAAACGCAGGATTAGCGGTAGACATCAATACCGAAAAAGCGCGTTCTGAACTGATTATCGCACCAATTTTACTCGAAGTTAGACGACAATTGAATTATCAAATTGGTTTATTTTCCGGTTCCGAGTTTAATGTAGCTCCTGAAAAAGGATTAAATGGAACCTGCGATTTTTTAATGAGTTTGTCAGCGGAACGCTTGTTTATCAGTGCTCCTGTGATTACCCTTGTTGAAGCGAAAAAAGAAGATATTAAGGCTGGTTTCGGGCAGTGTGCAGCCGAAATGTTAGCCGCTCAATTATTTAATGAGGAAGAGGGAAATCAGATTCCGATTATTTATGGGGCCGTGACATCGGGTACTGTGTGGAGATTTTTGAAGTTAGAGGGACAGATTGTGTCTATTGATGCGATCGAGTATTATCTGAGGGATGTGGGAAAAATTTTAGGGATTTTATTAAGCGCTATACCTCCGATAGATAAGGGGTAGGCACGGGGCACTACCACCCTAAAAATTTTGTGAATCATTCAGGATTGCTATATGATAAATATAAGAGGGTTCGCATCCCAAAAATGTCCGCGAACTTTTTTGGGAAGTGCTATAAATCAAACTAATTATCACTCGCTGGCTGCTGTTTCCAATTTCTGCCCAATTTTCGGTTCAGTACCGTTCAAAAGCCGCTGAATGTTGCTGCGGTGCCGCACGATTACAAATACGCCGCCCGCAAGTCCAAACAACACATAAGCTAGCGGCTGATGTAAAGCAAACATCAATCCAGAAACGCTAATTGCTCCGATAATAGAACTCAAAGAAACAATTCGCGATAGGGCAAAAACTATCCCGAAAATTCCGAAAGTCCCCAAGCCGACTGGCCAGTACAAACCTAGTAAAACTCCCAAACTCGTAGCGACGGATTTGCCACCTGTAAACCCCAGCCAAATTGATTTGCTGTGGCCCAAAACAGCAAACAAACCGGCTAAAGTTGCCATCCAAGGGATGACTGTTGCAGTATCTTCTAAACTGGCGCCGATCGCGAGCTGGCTGGTAAAATCTAGAGAGTAGATGTAACGGATCAGGACGATCGCACTTACGCCCTTCAACACATCAACCAGCAACACCGCCAACCCCGGCCCCTTTCCCAAAGTCCTGAGTACGTTAGTCGCGCCAGTCGAACCAGAACCTACTTCCCGAATATCAATCCCCAGCATCCATTTACCCAAAGCGTACCCAGTTGGAATCGAACCCAGCAAGTAAGCTGCGATTAACAATGCGCCATTTAAAATTATCCAGCTAGCCATGTTTTGATTTTAGATTTGTTGTACAGAAGGAAGTTCGGCAACGAATTATGTAACTGATGTCAAGCAGAAGGAAGAACTAATTCCGGTTAGTTTACCCTAAATTTCTTCAGTCCGCGGAGGCGGACTTTGTTTGTATAGCCGCGAATTCTATTCGCCGGAAATTGAAGTCAGAAGTCAGAATCTAGAACTAATTCCGGTTAATTTACCCCTAAATTTCTTCAGTCCGCGGAGGCGGACTTTGTTTGTATAGCCGCGAATTCTATTCGCCGGAAATTGAAGTCAGAAGTCAGAATCTAGAACTAATTCCGGTTAATTTACCCCTAAATTTCTTCA
>NZ_JAHREU010000017.1:0-35114 GCF_020883145.1 Microcoleus sp. CAWBG27 | reverse complement strand
CCCCTAAATTTCTTCAGTCCGCGGAGGCGGACTTTGTTTGTATAGCCGCGAATTCTATTCGCCGAAAATTGAAGTCAGAAGTCAGAATCTAGAACTAATTCCGGTTAATTTACCCCCTAAATTTCTTCAGTCCGCGGAGGCGGACTTTGTTTGTATAGCCGCGAATTCTATTCGCCGAAAATTGAAGTCAGAAGTCAGAATCTAGAACTAATTCCGGTTAATTTACCCCCTAAATTTCTTCAGTCCGCGGAGGCGGACTTTGTTTGTATAGCCGCGAATTCTATTCGCCGGAAATTGAAGTCAGAAGTCAGAATCTAGAACTAATTCCGGTTAATTTACCCCCTAAATTTCTTCAGTCCGCGGAGGCGGACTTTGTTTGTATAGCAGCGAATTCTATTCGCCGGGAATTGAAGTCAGAAGTCAGAATCTAGAACTAATTCTGGTTAATTTACCCGGAATTTATTCAGTCCGCGGAGGCGGACTTTGTTTGTATAGCCGCGAATTCTATTCGCCGGGAATTGCCGGAATTGAACGTGTTAAAGCCGGATTGGAAATCAAAAATCCTTAGAAGTCGTTAAAGTTTGCGGATCGGAAGCAAAGGCCAACCACAGCGGAAATTGCAGCATCGACAAACTGATTAAATCTTCTGTTTCGTCTATCACAATTAAAGGCAACTTACCATCTCTCACCAGTCGATCGGCTTTTTGAGCCAAAGCCTCCGCAGACTCAAACATAATAATGCCACCTTCCGGGCCAAAATCGGTGCGAGTAATCCCCAAACAATCCTGCAAACCCCGGCGCCACTCACCCAAACGTTCGGGACTGTTAGCGAGCACCAACGTCCGCACCCGCGTGCCGTAGACGCTTCTAAGTACAGAAATAATTGTCGAACTAATCAAGATATTTTGCAAGCGCGAACCCATAGTTCGCAATGCACCCCTTCCTCCTTGGGTGAAAAACCAGTTAGAAACTCGTTCGGCGTGGATGGGTTCAAAAGTGCGCCGGAGTTGCCAAGGCGGGCCGTAATAGTCGGGGAGAGTGCGATATTGGTCTAGGGTGCGGCGAATTTGTTTGGCTTGTTCTTGAAATCCTTGTTCAGCAAATCTGGGATTTACCGGGGAAGAGGATTGAGGCTCCTCAACAGAGATTTGCTTGGAAGTTTCTTGCACCGGCGGCGTCATATCTAAGAGTTCGGCGGTAGCTGCTAAATCCTGCAAACTGCCGACTAGATAGTCTTTGAAACCTTGAACTCTGATTGCTAAATCTTGGGAAACTCCGGCGAAAGTAGTTCGCATTTCCTTTTGAATTCGATCGCGCCTGCGTTCGAGTTTTTCTACTTCAATTTGCAGGGCTTGCTTGCGATGATCTAGCTGTATCAAGCCGTCTTGTACCAAACGCCCTATTGATGCTTGAGCCTCGCCCAACGCTTCTAACGCCTTAGCTTTGTCAGCTTCCAAGGTGGCAATTCTTGCGGTCAAATCTTGTTCTTGCTGTTGCAATGCTTTGACTCTATCTGCCAAACTTTCGGTAACATTTTCTGGTACGGGCGTTACCGTTTCTGCGGTTGCTGTTGGCTGGGAGTCTGTTTCTGGGGAACTTTGGGCGATCGCACTTTCAGATTCGCTATCCTCAGTTTCTGGCGAAATTTTGGCGATCGCACCCGCTTCGTCCACCACAGGGGTGATTTGGGGATTTTCCTCGTCCCAGGGGTCTATTTCGGGAGGAATTTGCGATGTGAGATCGTTTTGGGCGATCGACAATTCCCGTATTTGAGATGGCAATAGATTTTCCGTCTCATTCACGGGTAGAGTTGGTTCGCCATCAGCGGCTGGTTGCGATTGCGGTTCTTTGGTTGGAGATTCGTCTGAATTCATGGGAAATTTATTCGGCGTGGGGCACAGAAGAAGTTAAAAATTTAAAATTAACAACTTGTTTAGTCTTCACGGGGACAGCGCTGTTCTAAGCAGGTCTGTAGCATTTTACGATCGAACAGAACCGGCAGAAAGTGAATACTGTTAATTTCTTTGAAGTAAAACAAAATCGGCACAGCAGGCCAAAATATCCGCCAATTTTGCCATTGTCGGTAAGGAAATTGGCGGATCAACTTGGACGATCGATAAATGTCCAAATCCGTTGGAGTAAACTGTAGCCGGATAGTAGCGGCTTGGTACATCAGAAACAAGCCGAACAGCGAAAGCGGCAAACTCACCCACTTCTGCACGAACAGCAGCGGTACAGCAGCTAGTACCAGGACTAGCGGAATCGCATAACTCGGTGCAAGTTCGATCGTATCTGTGGGTGCAGTCCCAGAGGTAGTTGTAGTCACGGGTTTAAATCAGGGGGTAGTAAAGTAATGTTGCCAATTATTTATATTTTATCCGTTTCCTAGCTTACAAGCCTTTGAGTACGCTAGACCCAGTACCCTGAAACATCAGCCAAGTCAGGAAAAAGTTAACAATAAAAATAGCCAGCAAAGCCGTCACCACCGCTGTGGTAGTCGATTGGCCGACGCCTTTGGCGCCGCCGGTAGTCGTCAAACCCCAGCTAGTGCCGATGACAGCAATCAAACCACCGAACACAAAAGCCTTAATAGCAGCGCTGCAAATGTCCCACAGACTCAGGAAATGGCGGACTGATTCTAAAAACACATTTTGAGAGACGCCGTACATTGTCGTCGCAATCAGCAGCCCGCCGGCGATGCCCGTGACGAGGGACAATATTGTCAGAATTGGCAGCATCAAGCAGCAAGCTAAAACGCGGGGAATTACTAAATAGTCGATCGGGTCTGTTCTGAGCATCAGCATGGCATCTATCTGCTCTGTGACTTGCATCGTGCCGATTTCCGCAGCAAAAGCCGAACCAACCCGTCCCGTCACGATTACGGCTGTTAACACCGGGCCGAGTTCGCGAGTCAAAGACAAAGCCAAAACCCCGCCGACGACATTACCCGCACCGAGGTTAATAAACTCCCTGGCTACCTGAACCGTAAATACCATGCCGACAAAACCCGCAGTCAGCAAAGCAATCAGCAGCGATTCCGGGCCGACTGCTGCCATTTGGTCGAGGGTGTTGCGACGGTTAATTTTGCGAGTTAGCAAGTGCAGCATGACTTGGCCGCCCAATAAAATGGCTGCCAGTAACCGCTGACTCCACAAACTGAGGCTTGATGGTGTAGTTGTGCTCAAGGGATTTTGACTGTAGAACAACTGCAAAAATGAAATCTATCTACAAATCTTAAACAAGTTTCTTCTCTAAGATTTAAGATTTCTGACAGAATTGGCCACTGAGGGCGATCGCTGCCTATCGTAGAAAAGGACAAGTTTATTTTACTTGCACCTTTCGGCAGTTTAGCTGAATTTACTGACTGTTATGAGCATCTTTCCTAATTTTATTCGCTCTTTACTGCTGACCAGCCTCCTGAGCTTTGTCGCTCCCTTATTGTTAATCGGCGCGGGATTGACTAGCTTTTCGTTGATCGGTCTTGTGCCTGCTCTGCAAGCAGTAGGTCGTTCTGGAGAAGACCAGATTTTGCAGTTCTTAGCCACTTTTGGCAGTGGCTGTCCTCTCCAGGGATTTTTGGTGATTGGCCTAGCTTTTAGTTTAGTGGGTGCTTTGTTTGATACCTACGCTTCTTATCAGCATTCACGGTGGGGTTAATGGTGTTTCTATTTGAAATCTGGGATTTGAGATTTTATGTAGGGAATTCTCGATCGCGCATCTAAAATCTCAAATTGTTGGGTTGCTGTGCATCGAATCGCGCCCCCTCCAGCGAAACAGTCTCTATCGAAGTTCCTCGTCCTTTGATTTAGCAGTGGAGTCAAATCTCAAATCCACTGACTTCGCCCAAAAACGGATATTTGCTTTCCTACAGGAGTCGTGGAGAGCGAAAATTAGAGAATTCAGTTCCAGCTACCAGATTCATCATTAGAGTTAATTCTACAATCTCAAATCGTTTGGCTACCTCAGCATTAACTAAGTAAGTCGGTACGAAAATTCATAACTATGTCCGCAGCGAGCGTAACGCAGTGAAGTGAAGCATAAGTCCTACGGACAGGCTTCGCCAACGCAAGGTTTTTGTAGGCTTCATACTTTGTTACACAGCTCGGTTTATTTGCGCCTACCTACTTATCGATCGAATGCGTCTACAATCCAGAAGAAAGATTGCCTTATGTTCTGGCATTTAAGGACTGTCGCGATATCGGGTGGACTGTACGCGATGAAGAAGAAGTTGGCGAACTTGAAGCAGAATTTTTAGGAATTTCTTTGGGCGAACCGGAACACCGCAAGCCTGCTGTAATTACTACAGACATTTTTGAAATTTCAATTTTGTATGGCAGTTTTAGCATTCATAAGGGAGAGGATTTAAATTTGGAAATAGCAGAATTAGAAACGGAGGTTTTAGTATCACAAGCAACCGCAGTCTAGTAGCAATTTAAAAGTATTGCGCCGTTAAAAAGTAAATTGCTTAGTAATTTTATGTGTAAAATAACCATTATTAGGTTCGTAGTGAGGACTTCAGTCCGCAAAAAAAGAGACGACTGAAGTCCTCACTACGAACCTGGTTGGAAAAGGTTCGTAGTGAGGACTTCAGTCCGCAAAAAAAGAGACGACTGAAGTCCTCACTACAAACGAATTACCAATTTTTTAACAAACATAGTAGGTATTGTTGCACGCATCAGTTTACGATACTTAATAGAACTTTTTTGCCAAACGAGGTAGAACCAAATGCCTGATATTGTTGATATTGCCGTAGGTGCGGGTTCGTTCCAAACCCTGGTAACTGCGGTGCAAGTAGCAAATTTAGTAGATGCGCTCAAAAGTCCGGGCCCTTTCACTGTCTTTGCACCGACTGACGATGCTTTTGCGAAATTGCCACCGGGAACTATCACAACCCTAGTGCAGAATGTCCCCCAACTGAGCAGGATTTTGATGTTTCACGTCGTCTCCGGCAAGTTTATGAAGGCAGATTTGGCAAAACTCGGTTTTGTTACTTCCTTAGAAGGTTCGCCGATTAAAATTGATTGTTCAGACGGTTTTGAGGTGAAGAATGCTACTGTTGTCGCGGCTGATATCGAAGCTGACAACGGTGTCATCCACGTCATCGATAACGTGATTTTAATGGGATAATTTCGCCTTTAAACCTCGCTGCTGGAGCGAAGCAGGTGCCTTGCGGTGTCGCTTCGCTCCCGATCGCGCTTTTGGTTTTTTAGCAATTAAAAGTTATATAAATATAAAAAAGTTGTCTTTTCGCCTGATGTATTTTAAGATGATTGTTTAAAAAACTTTGAAGATGAATAATTATAATATAAGGAAACCAGTGTGGTGAGCACTATGCAAATCCTAGCCGCCAGCCTCAAGGCCAAAGTCCGCCAGCGTACCTTGGAACTGCAAGTTCTCAACGAACTTACGGAGAATGTACAACTTGCTGCGGTTGCTGATGAAATTTGGTCTGCTTGTCTGGCACATCTCGGGCGCCTGATTCCTGGTGAGACGATCGCACTTTTAACTCTACCGGACGATCGCATCTACCTGCAACACTTACACCCGTTAACTGAATCGGTCAAATCTGAAATAGCAGCCTGCTTGCAAGCTACTCGCACCCAATGGCTGGCAGGAAGTCGAGACTGGGCGTACAACATCGCTGGCCCGCCAATTGCTCAGTTTAAGTCGGTGTTGGTGGCACCGGCTAACCCGGAGGACAGTGAAGAATTGTTGGGAGTATTTTTCATCGGTGCAGAGCAGGGAACTGCTTTTAATTTTGAACACCTTTGTTTGCTCCACACGGTCGCTAAAATTTGTGTTAAATCGTTAATTACTTTAGCAGCTAAACAGACGGATGTCAAGGGAACTGTTCAAAATAATTTTGCTCTAGATGCGGAAAGCCAAGAGCTATTGTTGCGGGCTTTAATAGACAGTATTGACGACAGAGTGTTTGCCAAAGATCGAAATTTTAGATACATTTTTGTCAATCAAAGTTTTGCTGCATATTTGGGGAAAAAGGTTGAAGAAATTATTGGCAAAGACGATCTCGAATTAGGTTTCTCAGAAGCAGCAGTATTTGGCGATCGCCACGGCTCAATTAGGGGCATCCGCGAGGACGACCGAGCTGTGCTGGGGGGGGAGACGGTTCGCAATCCCTACCAGGCGATCGCCTTTGCAGGTGGCAAACAGCAGGTCTTTGACACGCAAAAACTGCCCCTGCGCGATGCGAAAGGCAATATATTTGCGATTTTGGGCATTTCTCGGGAGATTGCTCAATGGGAGGCGACAGATGAAGCCCGGAATCAAAGCCAAGCCAAACTGCAAAAAATTACTGCTAGCGTACCCGGTACGGTATATCAAGTTGACTTGCATCTAGATGGCTCGATAGCCTTCTCGTTTGTGAGCGCGGGCTGCCGAGAATTGTATGAAATAGAACCGGAGGTGGCTCAGCAGGATATTCGTGCAATTGTTGACATGATTCATCCCGAAGATAGAGATGATTTTCGGAACTCGGTAAGGCTGGCTGCGGAAAATTTGCAGCCTTGGCGGTGGGAAGGTAGAATTATTACCCCCTCTGGAAAACTTAAATGGATTCAAGGGGCTGCACAACCGGAAATGCAAGGATCGGGAGAGATGGTTTATTATGGCTTGTTCACGGATATTAGCGATCGCAAACAAGCTGAGTTAAAACTGCAACTTTATCAAGAAATATTTTTAAAGTCCAATGATGCGATCGCCATTTTAGACCCGCAAGGCTATTATTTGGAAACTAATCAAGCTCACACGGCTTTGCTGGGTTACAGTGCATCAAAATTGTGGGGTAAAACTCCTGCAATTCATACGGGAGAAGAGACATTTGCATCGGTGCTGCAAATATTGATCGCAACAGGGAGTTATCGAGGCGAAATGAGCTGTGTTAAGGATTTGCAAGGGGGAATCTTTGAGGTGGAACTTTCGGCTTTTGCGGTTCTCAATGATGCTGGGGATGTGGTTTGTTACGTCAGCGTCAAAAGGGATATCACCGAACGCAAGCGAGCTGAGGAAAAACTCAAACTTTACCGAGAAATCTTTTTAAACTCCAACGATGCGATGGTGATTATCGATGCTGATGGGTTTTTCCTCGAACAAAATCGCGCTCACCAATCGCTATTAGAATATACAGACGCTGAATTAGAAATAGAAACGCCGCCGCTGGTGGCGGGGGAACGCTTTTCTGCGATTTCCAAAAGTTTAGCGAAAACTGGAACTTTTCGGGGCGAAATTACTAACTTTACTAAAAAAGGTCGCACGCTGGCGATCGAGGTGGCGGCATACTCTGTAATTAACAACAGCGGCGATATAATTTGTCACGTCTGCGTTAAGCGCGATATTACCGAACGCAAAAAAGGTGAAGAAGAACGACAAAAATTTGTGTCGCTGATTGAAAATAGCAGCGATTTTATCGGTATGGCCACTCTCGAAGGTCAAACGCTGTTTGTTAACGAAGCCGGTCAAAAACTGGTGGGTATAGAGAATATGTCGGAAGTGCTTGATACCGAGATCTGGGATTATATAGGCGAAACTTTTAAACAGGAATTCAGTCAAGAGATTTTGCCAATAATTGTCAGTCACGGCCAGTGGCAAGGAGAAGGTCAAATGCAGCACTTGCGTACTGGAAAAAGTATTGATGTTGTGATGAATGCTTTTCTGGTCAAGCACCCTCAAAGTAGCGAACCGCTGTGCTTTGCTGCGGTAATTCGCGATGTTACAGAACGCAAGCAAGCTGAAAGAATGCTGCTGGAACAAGCAGAACAGGAACGGCTGGTTTCGGCGATCGCCCAGCGAGTGCGACAGTCTCTCAACCTCACTCAAACTCTGAGCACGGCTGTACAAGAGGTACGGCAATTACTGGCAACCGATCGCACGGTAATTTATCGTTTTGATTCCGATGACACAGGGATTGTGGTTGTCGAATCTGTAGGATCTGATTGGATGCCTATGCTGGGCAGAAAACTTCAGGAAAAATCTTTTGGGGAAAGTTACAAAGCGATGTACCGCGCTGGCAAAATTCAAGCAGTTGAAGATATTTATAATGCTAATTTGAGCGAGATTCACCGAGATTTACTGGTGAAATTGCAGGTAAGGGCTAATTTAGTTGTACCAATTTTTATCGGCGACGAAAGTCAGGAATTAGCAATAGAATATTCGCCAGAAACTCCTAGAATTAAGTCGCAGATCGAGAGTTTGGACAAGCGTCAAAATCGGTTGTGGGGGTTGCTGGTTGCCCACCAGTGCAGTGCCCCGCGCGCTTGGACTGATTCTGAGGTGGATTTGCTGGGAAGGTTGAGCGTGCAGTTGGCGATCGCCATTCAGCAATCTACTTTGTTCGAGCAAGCGCAGCAAGCCCGAGAAGCCGCTCTGGAAGCGTCTCGAATGAAGTCACTATTTTTAGCAAATATGAGTCACGAAATCCGCACTCCGATGAATGGAGTGATGGGGATGACAGATTTGCTGCTGAAAACAAATCTTACTCCCGAACAGCTAGACTTTGTGCAGACGCTGAAACTCAGCGGTCAAAATTTGCTGTCGATCATTAACGATATTCTTGACCTTTCTAAACTGGAAGCAGGAGAAATGCGCTTAGAAACCATCGAATTTGACCTCAGTATTTGTCTGGATGAAGTGCTGGATTTGTTGGCAACTCCCGCACAAACTAAAGGTATAGAATTGGTGGCGCTGATTGATACCGACGTGCCGCTGCAAATTAAAGGGGATGCAGCGCGATTGCGGCAAATCCTCACTAATTTAATTAACAATGCGATTAAGTTCACGGAAGCAGGAGAAATAGTAATTGAGGTTTCAACTGGCAGGATTCCTGGGATATTGGCAGCCAGCGACGACCAGAAAAAATTAGAGAGTATCCAACCATTAAAACTAGGAATCAATCGCTCGCTATTCCTGCTGTTCAAGGTCACAGATACAGGGATTGGGATTGCTGTCGAAGACCAAAAAAAGCTGTTTAAATCTTTTAGTCAAGTTGATGCTTCTACTACGAGAAAGTACGGTGGCACTGGTTTGGGTCTGGCTATTTCTAAGCAGTTGGTGGAGCTGCTAGGGGGTAAAATTGGTGTGGAAAGTACCCCCGGTAAAGGATCGAGTTTTTGGTTTACTGTGCCGGCACTTAAGGAAAATTTAACTGGGGCTGGGACAGCGTGCTCAGTGAATTTGCAAACGGTGCTGGCGGGGCAGAAAATGTTAGTTGCTAGCGACAAGCCCACAGTGCGAAAAGTGCTGCTGAGAATGGCGGTTTTGTGGGGGATGGAAGTTGATGAGGTTGAGAATGGTTGGATGGCGATCGCATCTCTGTACAAAGCTGTCAGCATAAAATCCCCTTACGATATCATTTTGGTTGATATTCAGTTGCCGGAAATGGTGGCGGGAAGTCTGGAACGTTTGATGATTGCTGAGCCGGCAATGCAGCAGACGCATTGGGTGGTGCTGACTTCAATTACTCAGACATCGGAGGCTAAACGTTTGGTAGATATTGGTTTTAGCGGTTATTTAACTAAACCTGTGAAAGCTCACCGGCTGTTTGAGTGCTTGGTAAATGCGATCGCCCCGGGTGCAGTGGTTGACTCGCGGCTGGCAAATTCAACGACAAATCCAGACTCCTCTATTGACAACCGGGAATTAGCTAGCCTAAAGATTTTGTTAGTTGAAGATACTCCGATCAATCAAAAAGTTGGTCTGAATCAACTCAAGGTTTTGGGATGTGCGGCGGATGTGGCAAATAACGGCGCTGAGGCGCTATCGATGCTGGCTATCAAAAAGTATGACATTGTGCTGATGGACTGTCAGATGCCAGTTTTGGACGGTTACGAAGCTACGCTGGAATTGCGCCGCATGGAAGCGACAGGCACTGCTGCTGGGAAGATGGAACCCGATCGCAAGACGGTGGTGATTGCAATGACGGCAAATGCTTTGAAGGGCGATCGGGAAAAGTGTCTGGCGGCGGGCATGGATGATTATATTAGCAAACCTATTTCCATCGAAAAGTTAAAATCTGTACTAGAAAATTGGTCGGTACAGTTAAAAGTTGAAATTCCTCAGTTTAAGGGTGAGGAAGTCCAAAACTCTGCTTCGGATCTAGAATGCGTAGTCGATATGGCACGCTTGCACGAAATTGCGGGCACTGATTTGGACTTTGAGCGGGAAATATTGCAAGCTTTTGTGGTGGATACTAGCAGTTATTTAGAATCTGCTAAAAGTGCGATCGCCTCGCGAGACATGGAGACACTGGCCCGCCGCGCGCATCAAATTAAAGGTGTCAGCGCTACGGCGGCGGTGCGGTTAATGCCGGAGATGGCTGCTCAGCTTCAAACTCACGCCGAATCCAACGATTTGGAAGGCGCCACGAAAATCATCGCTGAATTAGAAATAATCCTAGCGGGGGTTAAACAGTTGGTTGCTGCTGAATTATCTGGTTAATCGATCAATTTTCTCAGGACTAAAGAAATCCTGGGCGGTTGGAAACCGCATCTACACAAACGATGTCCGCCTCCGCGGACTAAGAAATATGGAATTTGAGAGAATGTGCGTGCGATGGCTTACGCCCCGCTACGCTACGGCTCTTCAACCCGCGGAGGCGGGTTTTGTCTGTGTAGACGCGGTTTCAACCGCCGGGTGTGCTACGCTACGACTCTTCAACCCGCGCACCATCCGGGTTTTGCTTGACAAGACGCGGTTTCAACCGCCGGGTTTCTCAAATCCTATGTAAAGATTCTTAATTTTTTATCAAGATATTTATCTGTATGTGACGAGATTGGGAACTCTTATAACATCTTGTGTGTTGTAGCTTTTGACACTACTATATTAAGTTATTGTGGTCAAATATAAAATAATCATTAAGCCGATGACAAGACGGCTACTTTTCGTCTATCGGCTTGAAACACTAAGACCAACTCATCACCCAGCCAGCCCACTAAGTGCGTATTTACGCTCAACGAGGTTTTATGACTCCAGTCATGTTACGCCAACTCTGGTCATTAATTGAAACCACCCAAGCGACTCTGTTAGTCAATTTGGACGATGCCACCCTGGTACAGTGGCTGCTGAAGCAGTTGAAGATGAACTCTGCGCTCAATGGTAACGAAACAGATTTGCTGAACGAGTACATCGAGTCTCGGCTGTCGCTAATCCGCGATTTAGCCGAGCAGCGCCTAGCACCAGAGCGGTTCTAAGCGCATTAAATCAAAATTGGATAAATATTGTAGGCAAGATTTTCAACAGTTGACAGTTGACAGTTGACAGTTGACAGTTGACAGAAGGAGAGCGACCTCTACCTATAAGTCCGAGTATTGGAGTAATGAATAGTCTGATTTTAATTTCTCCCTCAAAGGCTTGGGGCTTTCAACCAATTCTTTCTGGTAAGCAAGATTGTAGGCAAGATCGCCCGCAGCGGGCAAAAAAAATAATAGGCGGTAAGCCGGTGCGCTTTTCAGGGTGCGACACCGGGTTGAGAATGGTTAATTTGAAACGGTAAGGTGTTCTAGATTGCCGATCGCAACAGTTCTCGACACTGACAAGTTAGGATCGTCGAGAAAGTGTTCTACTGGTAAAATGTATGCGTAAATTGGGATTTCTGTTGCTGGCAAGTGTGTTGTTTGTGGCACCGCTGGCATCTTGTAGGGATCGATCGGCACAAGTCGGACAAACACCAGCCTCGCCTGCGGGAAACGCGCCACAACAAACTTCGAGCCGGATAGATACAATCGTCAGCCGCGGTAAACTAATTTGCGGCATTAGTGGCGAACTACCTGGTTTTAGCTTTGTAGACGAAAAAGGCAAATACTCCGGCTTGGATGTGGATATTTGCAGGGCCATCGCTGCGGCTATATTTGACGATCCCGAAAAAGTCGAATACCGAAAGCTCAACGCCAAAGATAGGTTTACAGTTTTGCAGGCCGGAGAAATCGATATTCTCAGCCGAAATACCACCTACACGGCGAGTCGCGACAGCACTACCGGCTTGGAATTTGCCCCAATTATCTTTTATGACTCTCAAAGCATCATGGTCAAAAAAGATAGCGGCATCAAAAGCTTAAAAGATTTTGCGGGCAAATCTATCTGCGTGCAGACAGGTACGAGTACCGAACAAAATTTGTCCGACCAAATGCGAAAATTAGGAGTTAAATACACTCCTGTGGTGTTTGAAGATGCGAATACTACCTTTGGCACTTATCAAGAAGGTCGCTGTCAAGGTGTTACAGCCGATCGATCGCAACTCGTGTCGAAGCGCACAACTCTACCGAATCCTGAGAATAATGTTGTTTTGCCGATCGTAATGTCAAAAGAACCGTTAGCCCCAGCGGTGAAAAGCGGCGATCCTAAATGGTCGGATGCGGTGAGATGGATTATTTTTGCGGCGATTGAAGCTGAAGATTTAGGAATTAATTCAGCAAATGTAGACCAAACTGTGGCAAGCACTACAGATCCAAGCGTCAAACGTTTGCTAGGAAAAGAAGGAGATTTAGGTAAAGGTTTCGGACTCCCCAACGACTACGCCGTCCGCGTTGTGAAGAAAGTGGGGAATTACGGCGAAATGTACGATCGCAACCTCGGCCCAAAAAGTACACTTAAGTTAGACCGGGGTCAAAACAAACTCTGGAAAGATGGCGGTTTGCTGTACTCGCCACCCTTCCGCTAATCAACAGGTTTGTAGTTGCGCTTGGGCCCTATGCGTGTCCGCAACTACAAACCTAAAAATCAACTTAAACAAAGGTACGTAGTTGCGCTTCAGCGCTCTTTGGTACGTAGTTGCGCTTCAGCGCCCTCTTAGGTACGTAGTTGCGCTTCAGCGCCCCAATCTACACAACATACGCAACAGATTTAATCAAAATAATATTTAAGCTATGAACACAGAACCTCAACCGGGCAAATCCGAGAAATCATCCAAAATTAAAGATATATCAACACTGCTGCGGGACGATCGCTTCTGGAAAATAGCCGGACAGGCGATCGCCCTAATTTTAGTAATAACAGTCATCGCCATTCTCTGGGACAACCTCACCGCCAATTACGCGCAACTGGGGATTGCATTTGGATTTGACTTTCTCAATTCCCAAGCATCCTTCGACATCGGCGAAAGCGTAATTCCCTACAGTCCGGAAAACAGTTACAGACAAGCTTATTTTGTCGGATTACTCAACACGCTGCGGGTAATGGGGTTGGGAATTGTTTTCGCAACAATTGCGGGTTTGACCGTAGGAATTGCCCGCCTTTCCGACAATTGGATCTTGCGTAATTTAGCAGCTTTGTATGTGGAGATTTTGAGGAATACACCCTTATTGCTGCAATTATTTTTCTGGTATTTTGCAGTGTTCATTTCCATGCCAAAAGTGGAAGACAACCAGCAGATGAAGGGCCCTATTTACTTGACAAATCGCGGTATTGCTGTACCTTGGCCTGCGCCTTTGCCAGGTTTTGAGATTTGGTTGATTTTGCTAACTGTCGGAGTTTTGGCGGCGGCTGGGCTGTGGATGTGGCGGGCGCGGGTGATGGTGGAAGAAGCGAAGCCGGGAAGACAGTTGTTTTGGGCCGCAGGTGCGATCGTCCTCAGTGCAATTTTAGCTTTGATTATCACCAAAAATCTGCCTTTCCGCGTCGATTTCCCGCGCCTCACACCAGCATTGCAACTCGAAGGAGGATTAAAATTAACTCCCGAATTTGCAGCCCTCGTGACAGGACTCAGCTTGTATACTGGCAGTTACATTGCCGAAATTGTCCGCGCCGGAATTCAGTCAGTCTCGCGAGGTCAATGGGAAGCCGGAAAGTCTTTGGGACTTAAATCTGGAACCCTGATGCGGATGGTAATTTTGCCACAAGCTTTGCGGGTAATTGTGCCGCCGTTAACCAGTCAGTATCTGAATTTAGCGAAGAATTCGAGTTTAGCGGTGGCGGTGGCTTATCCCGACGTTTACTTTGTGGTGGGTTCTCCGACGCTGAATCAGACCGGTAGGGCGATCGAAACAATGATAATTATCATGGCAACATATCTTACAATTAGTTTGATAGTTTCTCTCTTCATGAATTGGTACAATAAAACCGTACAACTAAAGGAAAGATAAAAATTCAAATTTTTGAAATTTACCAAGAGGGGAAAGGAAAAATAAAATGGCTTACAGTGACTTTAACTTAAACAACGTTTTGAAAACATTTGAATTAAGTTATTCTGAAATCGCTGATTTGTTTGCAAACGAACCGGAATTAGAATGTAGTCCATCACTCGCAGAAACTTTACGGCGATATCTGCCCATAGCTGTTGGCAGCAATACAGAAAAATCTCGTTCTGAAATGATTATTGCGCCAATTTTATTAGAATTGAGAACACAGTTACAAGACAAAATAGGTTTATTTTCAGGAATAGACTTTACTGTCAATTCAGAAAGAGGTTTAAATGGAATTTGCGATTTTCTAATTACCCGTTCTCCAGAATTGATGATTGTAAAATCCCCAGTCATTGCAATTGTAGAAGCTAAAAAGGAGAATATAAGTTCGGGATTAGGACAGTGCGTGGCAGAAATGTTAGCTGCTCAAATATTCAACCAACGTGAAGGTAAGGAAATTAAAGTAATTCTTGGGACTGTGACTACGGGAACAGTATGGAAATTTATTAAGCTAGAAGGAACAGCCGTAGAAATTGATAGTAGCGAGTATTTCCTGAGCAATGTCAATAAAATATTGGGGATTTTAGCAAGTGCAATTAGAAATTAACAAATAACAACTAACAACTTATGGAAACTTCCCCCGTACTGCCGCCTCCCGCCACCGAATCGCCCACCCCTTGGAATTGGGCGCGCAAAAACCTATTTAGTACCTGGTACAACAGCATTCTGACAGTATTTTGCTTAATTGTCGCCTTCCAAACAGTCAAAGGAATTATCGTTTGGGCAACTACACAAGCTAAATGGCGAGTATTAGAAGCCAACTTGCCACTATTTTTTGTGGGCAGATTTCCCAGCGAATCCTACTGGCGGCTGTGGATAGTAGCCGGAATAATTGCCTTGTTGGGAGGTTTAACTTGGGGCAACATTCAGCGAGATGAACGTCTTTGGAATCCGCCTACACTGATTTTACTGGGTGGTGCCGTTGTTGGTGCGGTCATTTCGCCGATCGACCTTACCTCTCGTTTTTACCTCTTAGGAATTATCATCGCAGCCGCCGCCAGCTATATCGCTGGGCGACAAATTAACCCTAACCCCTCCCAACCCCCCCTTAGTAAGGGGGGGCGAGGGGGGGTTAGCTGGATGCCTGCAATTTGGACTCTTTCCTTCCCAGTAATTCTGTGGCTAATTAAAGGCGGATTGGGTTTGACAGAAGTCTCGACAAATGACTGGGGCGGTTTAGTGCTGACGCTATTTTTAGCAATTATTAGTATTGTGCTGTCGTTTCCCTTGGGAGTATTGCTCGCCCTCGGGAGACAAAGTTCTTTGCCAGTCGTCAAACTACTTTCAACATTGTACATTGAAATTGTTCGCGGTTTGCCATTAATTGGCATTTTGTTTTTAGGTCAAGTCATGCTGCAATTATTCTTACCGCCCGAATATCCCAAATTAGATAGAGTGATTCGGGCGATCGCCGGATTAACATTATTTAGTGCGGCTTACCTAGCCGAAAACGTCCGGGGTGGCTTGCAGGCCGTACCCAGGGGACAAATAGAAGCAGCAAGAGCGATCGGGCTAAACACACCCCTACTGACCATTCTGATTGTACTACCTCAAGCACTGCGAACAGTCATTCCGGCGATCGGCGGTCAATTCATCGGATTGTTTATGGATACATCCCTGCTTTCGCTATTTGGAATGTTAGAATTAATCGGCATATCCCGCGCAGTTTTAGCAAATCCATCATATATAGGCAGATACGCCGAAGTTTACATATTCGTCGGCCTCATTTATTGGGTATTTTGCTATTCAATGTCACTAGCCAGCCGCAAAATTGAAAAAAGTCTAGAAAAAAGTCATTAGTCTGTAGGGGCGGGTTCACCAACAAAATAGAACTACAAACCCAAATACATATAAACCCGCCCCCTCCCAACCCAAATATATATAAATCTCCCCTCCGCTGAAGCAGTCAACAGTCATCAGGCAATAATTATCCGTCATTATTTAAAGGACAAAACTATGCAAGATACACTAACAGTTCCAGAAACAGTAATCGTAGCAGAAAACGTCCACAAATGGTACGGACAATTTCACGTACTGCGCGGCGTCAGCATGAACGTCAACCGAGGCGAAGTCGTCGTCGTGATGGGCCCTTCAGGTTCCGGAAAATCGACGTTTATCCGTACTTTCAACGCATTAGAAGCATACCAGCAGGGTAAAATTACGATCGACGGAATCGAACTTTCCCACGACTTGCGAAACATCGAAAAAATTCGCCAGGAAGTCGGAATGGTGTTTCAGCAATTCAACCTATTTCCCCACCTATCAGTCCTGCAAAACGTCATGCTAGCGCCCGTATGGGTGCGTCGCTGGCCCAAGAAAAAAGCCGAAGAAGTAGCGATGCAACTATTAGAAAGAGTCGGGATTTTGTCTCAAGCCCAAAAATATCCCGGACAATTATCTGGCGGACAGCAGCAACGGGTTGCTATTGCACGTTCCCTAGCAATGCAGCCGAAAATCATGCTATTTGACGAACCGACATCAGCATTAGATCCGGAAATGGTGCGGGAAGTTTTAGATGTCATGCGAAATTTGGCGAAAACAGGAATTACAATGGTAGTGGTGACTCACGAAGTCGGATTTGCGCGCGAAGTTGCCGATCGCATTGTATTGATGGACGGTGGCGTTTTAGTGGAAGAAGCAAGCCCGGAAGAGTTTTTTCAGAACCCGAAAGAAGAACGCACGCGCAAGTTTTTATCTCAGATATTGTAAACGGAACTTACGTCATTATAGGTTCGTAGTGAGGACTTTAGTCCGCATCCAGAAGACTAAACTCATCGTTAAAAACATTAATAGGTTCGTAGTGAGGACTTTAGTCCGCATCCAATCAGAAGACCAAATCAATCATTAAAAACATTAATAGGTTCGTAGTGAGGACTTTAGTCCGCATAAAATCAGAGGACTAAAGTCCTCACTACGAACTATTTTTTGTGATTGATTCGCTTGACCCAGATAACAGCGTTACAATAGTAGATATATAGCCTTTATCAAAAAGGTGAGGTATCACTGACAGCTTACATAACACCTTAAACAAAGGGGGCTCGCATCCCAACAACATACCTAATCTTTCTGAGAACCACTATAAGTCATAAAATCTCAAATTTATATGCCGTCCACAAAAACCCTGCCACTAATTAAAGATGCAGAACGCCTAGAAAGCCGCCTCAGAGAAATTCCGGCAGTTCCCGGTGTATACTTAATGCGCGACGAGAGCGATCGCATCCTTTACATCGGCAAATCCAAAAAACTCCGAAACCGAGTCCGTTCCTACTTCCGCGAAAGCCAAAACCTCAGTCCTCGCATCGCGATGATGGTACAGCAAGTGCGCGAAATCGAATTCATCGCCACCGACACAGAAGCCGAAGCTTTAGCATTAGAAGCCAACCTCGTAAAACAGCACCAACCTTATTTTAATGTCCTCCTCAAAGACGATAAAAAATATCCTTATTTGTGCATAACTTGGTCGGAGGAATACCCGCGCATTTTCATCACCCGCAAACGTCGGCCGGGTAATGCAAAAGACCGCTACTACGGCCCCTACGTCGATACAGGCGCGCTTCGCAGTACGCTGCATTTAATTAAGCGGATTTTCCCCCTGCGACAGCGCCCTCAACCGCTGTTTAAAGACCGTCCCTGTCTCAACTACGACATCGGCCGTTGCGTCGGCGTTTGTCAGGGGCTAACTTCGCCGGAGGAATACCGAAAAATTATTCAAAAAGTGGCGATGATTTTCCAGGGAAGGACTCAGGAATTAATGGATATTCTGGAACCACAAATGGAACAAGCTGCGGAAGATTTGAACTTTGAAACTGCGGCCAGGATTCGCGACCAAATTAAAGGTTTGCAATCTTTGAGTGCTGGTCAAAAAGTGTCTTTACCTAATGATACCGTTTCCAGGGATGCGATCGCCCTGGCAGCAGACACGCAGCACGCCTGCATTCAATTATTCCAGATTCGTGCAGGTCAATTAGTCGGCAGACTGGGCTTTATGGCGGAGATTCCCAGGGCGGGCACAGGGGCACCGCCCCTACATTCCGGGGAAGAAATACCTAGGGCGGGCACAGGGGCACCGCCCCTACATTCCGGGGAAGAAATACCTAGGGCGCGCACAGGCGCACCGCCCCTACATTCCGGGGAAGAAATACCTAGGGCGGGCACAGGGGCACCGCCCCTACATTCCGGGGAAGAAATAGCTAGGGCGGGCACAGGGGCACCGCCCCTACATTCCGGGGAAGAAGAATTATCTCAACATTCTCTTACCTCCCCCCCTTACCAAGGGGGGGAACGAGGGGGGGTAGAAGCCGGGGCGATTTTGCAGCGAGTTTTGGAAGAACACTATCAAAATGTCGAAGCCGTAGAAATTCCCAGCGAAATTTCTGTCCAGTACGACTTACCAGAAGGCGAAATATTAGCAGATTGGTTGAGCAATCGCAAGGGGCGAAAAGTGACTATTTTGACTCCGCAGCGCCAAACTAAGGCGGAGTTAATTGAGATGGTGGAACGGAATGCTGAGTACGAATTGGCGAGAATGCAACGATTGAGCGATCGCAATTCTCAAGCAATGCAAGATTTAGCCGAAATTCTCGATTTACCAGAAATGCCGCACCGCATAGAAGGTTACGATATTTCTCACATTCAAGGTTCGGATGCGGTAGCTTCCCGCGTCGTATTTATCGACGGTTTACCAGCGAATCAACACTACCGCCACTACAAAATTAAGAATCCTGAAATTAAATCCGGTCATTCTGACGACTTTGCTAGTTTAGCAGAAGTTATCGGCAGACGATTTAGGCTCAAAGACGCAGAAAGAAACAGCAAGCAGCAAGATGAATTTAGCAAGTTACCAGATGCGGAAGCAGTCAGTAATGTGTCTTCAGTTTCTCCTAATATTGCTGACAAACCGGATTTGATTATGATAGACGGCGGCAAAGGTCAACTATCAGCAGTTGTGGCTGTTTTGCGGGAGATGAATTTGCTAGATGAGTTGCGGGTTGTGAGTTTGGCAAAGCAGCGAGAGGAGATATTTTTGCCGGGGGAATCTTTGCCGCTGCCAACTAATTCCGAGCAACCGGGTGTACAATTACTGCGGCGGGTGCGGGATGAGGCGCACAGGTTTGCTGTGAGTTTTCACCGAGATCAAAGAAGTCAGAGAATGAAGCGATCGCGCTTAGATGAGATTCCCGGGTTGGGACACCACCGCCAAAAACTGTTGTTAGCGCATTTTCGGTCGATCGACTATCTGCGTTTAGCGACTCCCCAACAGTTGGCCGAAGTTTCTGGAATTGGCCCGCGTCTGGCGCAGCAAATCTACGATTATTTCCATCCCTAAAGCCTTTAGTACCGTGGGATAGGGGATTTGGGAGGGGGATTTGGGGGCGATCGGGCTTACCAGAAAGAATTGGTTGAAAGCCTCTGGCTTGGGCGTAGAAATTAAAATCAGACTATTCATTACTCCAATCCTCTGACTTTTAGGCAGAGGTCAACTGTCAACTGTCAACTGTCAACTGTCAACTGTCAACTGTTGAAAAGTCCCTATTCAACCACTTTCAGGGATAACTTGAGAAATTTTGCACGGGCCTATTGCAATTCTCAGAAGCTTGTGGTATGTTTAGGTTCTGTGTGAATGCGGGTGTAGTTTAGTGGTAAAACTTTAGCCTTCCAAGCTAACTATGCGGGTTCGATTCCCGCCACCCGCTTATTAAACAAAAAGCCTCAAACCAACTAGAAATCAACGGTTTGGGGTTTTTTATTGCCGATTTTTTGGCTGGGTGGGGCGTCAAAAAGACTAGAAATTGGATACAAATTGACGACAAAACGACCAAACTGAGTATCAAGTGACTGCCCGATCGCCCTTTTTGAATACAATTTGAATACAATTTGAACACAATTTGACTAGAATTTGACTGTAAATATCCAGCCGACAGGCAATAGCAGTAAGGTGGGGTGTGCGTGGAACCCTAGATAATGGGAGTTGTATGAGTCCTGTATCTGGAAGAATAATGAGTTAACATAGAGTGCATCCAGTTGGCAAGATTGTCGATCGCACTCAGCTTGAGTTATGACTGATTCGGAGTCGCATCAGTCAGAAGGAGAACCCGTGAAATATTTTTCAGTAGTAATGTATTTGCTGCGGGAACGGCAACAGTTTCTCGAAGAAATTCGCGAAGGTGTCAAGCTCAAATCTAAAATTTTTGGTTTGTTAATTTCCAGTACCATATTTTTTGGTATATACGGAGCGATATTAGGTGCATCTAGTACGTGGATGCAATGTCTGGTGTCAGCAATCAAACTGCCAGCGCTTTACTTACTGACGCTGATTATCTGCTTTCCCACACTGTACTTTTTTAATGTCATGTTTGGTTCAAAACGAACTTTTGAACAGTATTTGACATTGTTGATGACATCAATGGCGATGATTAGCGTTTTGCTGTTTGGATTTGCACCTGTCAGCCTATTTTTTCTGATTAGCAGTACCAATTACAGCTTTTTTCTGCTGTTGAATGTTGCTATTATGGCAGTCACAGGATTTTTGGGGGTAAGTTTTATCTATCAAGGAATGCACTTTATGTCCGAACAAGATGCCGAAGGCAAAGACATCAGGCTAAATATTTTGCGCTTCTGGTTGGGACTGTATGCGTTTGTGGGCAGTCAGTTGGGATGGACGCTGAGACCTTTTTTTGGCGCACCGGGACAAGCTTTTCAACTTTTCCGCAGCCGAGAGAGCAATTTTTATCTGAGTCTGTGGGATTCAATTAGGTCTCTGGGAGGATTTTAATTAATGCCAATTTAAGGAGATTTGCCATAGTGATACAAGCGGATTTGGATGAGTTGAGAATTCCTGAGAAGGAGTTGGAAGATTTGAGCGGAATAGCTTTGAGCGACGGTTTTTCAGGGAATTTTTATCACCCCGATACACTCCGAAACGGCAAAAAGCTGTTTGCTCTTTTGTTGCATGAGTTGCTGATATTTTGCGTAACACTTGTTATCTCGCTCCCGGTTGCTTTGCTGGCCAACAAACATGAAGTTAGTTCAGCTAGCGATGCTGAAATATTTGTCCGGGTTTTACAAATAACTTTGGGTTTGTCGCTGGCGATTACTGTTGCTTGGAATGTCTATCAATGGCTGAAGGCAAAGCCTTTGGCAACGCTGGCGGGTCTCTTGGAGGAAGTTGAGAAGTATCATGAGGTGATTAAGGCTTTAGATATTATCGATCGCCTAACGGCTGCTGGCAATTTACAAGCCAATTTAATTAACCGACAAGATGCAATTGAGGCACTAACAATTACTAGAGAAAGTTTGGTCTGTGCTTTAAAAACTGAGAAGATTCTCAGGGAAAATCAGAAATTCATTGGTCGCCGTTACGAGTTATTTGCTAATATTGAAAGTAATTTGGCGGCTTTGATGGCGCTGGATGTGAGCGATCGGGCGACTGAATACGGGCGGTTGCTGAATGAGGCTCTGGAAATTGGGATGAGCGTTCACAAAGAGGTAAGAAAGTTGCAAAATGGCAAATGATTTGAGGTATGTTGTTGCGCTTAAGCGCTCTTTCATGTATAGCGATTCTCAAAAAGATGAGGTACGTTGTTGGGCTTGGGCCCTCTTAGTCTAAGCGGTTATACAAGCTGCAAATTATACCTCATCTTTTTGAGAAAGGCTATATATACAGGAAAGAGCGCTGAAGCGCAACAACGTACCTTGAACCTTTTTTCGTGAGAATTTTAATCGTCAAAGATATCTAATTCTTGTCCCTCAGACTCTTTTTTGCCATCTTTTTTAACACCCTTCCGCAGCCCGATCGCAATTTTGCTATGTTTCTCAATCTGCTTCATCACCTGTCTCGCCCTGTCAATCACCGACGGCGGTAAACCAGCCAACCTCCCTGCTTCAATTCCGTAGGACTTATCAGCACCGCCGGGGTGAACTTCGTGCAAAAAGACGATTTGATCCGGCAATTCCTTCACCGTCACCTGATAATTTGCCACATTATCCAAAATAGAAGCTAACTCATTTAACTCGTGATAGTGAGTCGCAAAAATCGTCCGCGCCCGAATCTCGCTGGCTAAATATTCTGCCACAGACCAAGCAATCGACAGTCCGTCAAATGTCGCCGTTCCCCTGCCGATTTCATCCAACAAAACCAATGATTTCGGCGTCGCGTGGTTGAGAATGTTTGCAGTTTCGTTCATTTCCACCATAAACGTAGACTGACCGGTTGCTAAATCGTCCACGGCGCCGACTCGGGTAAAAATACGATCGCAAATTCCCAAAGTCGCAGCCTTCGCCGGGACAAAACTGCCCATCTGCGCCATTAACTGGATCAAACCAACCTGGCGCAAATAACAACTTTTGCCGCTAGCATTCGGCCCAGTTAAAATAATTAAATCTGGGCGACTTAGCGCTGCTTCCCGACCCAAAAAAGCCGAATTCGGGACAAAAAATCCCGGCGGTAAAGACTTTTCCACCACCGGATGACAACCTTCAATAATTTTAATTTCCCGACTTTCTGTCATCATCGGGCGACAGTAATCTTGATAAACCGCTACTTCCGCCAAACCGCACAAAATATCCGCCGCCGCCACCGCGCGGGAAACGTTGCGAATAATTTCGGCGTGCTCTCCTACCTCCGATCGCAATTTCGCAAAAATATCGTATTCCAAGTGATTCAAATCTTCCCGCGCCGTCAGAATTCGCACTTCCCTTTCTTTTAATTCTTCTGTGCTGTAGCGTTCTTCATTGGTGAGAGTTTGCTTGCGGGTGTAGTCGTTCGGTACTTGGTCAACTTTCGATTTGGTAATGCTGATGTAATAGCCGAAAGCTTTATTGTAGCCGACTTTTAAATTAGAAATTCCGGTGCGTTGCCGTTCGTTAGCCTCTAAAGTGGCAATCCATTCTTGATCGGCTGATGCAGTGTGGCGCATTTGATCAAGCATGGAATTAATGCCCGATCGAATTAAACCTCCTTCTTTTAAATGAATCGGCGGTTCGTCAACTAAAGAAGCGTGAATTTGAGTTGCTAATTCTTCTAAAATGGGCGGGACATTTTGCAGCGCTTTTAAATAGGGCGAGATTCCTTCAGTTGCGATCGCAGCCAATTGGGGTAATTTTGACAGAGAATCGGCTAAAGCGACCAAATCTCGCGCGCTAGCGGTTCCAGAACCGGCGCGCCCTGTGAGTCTTTCGATGTCGTAAATTTGGCGCAGCAACTGCTGCAAATCTTGGCGCAGCGGATTATTTTCTACTAATTCTTGAATCGTATCGTGGCGGGCGCAAATACCTTTAATGCTGAGTAAAGGTTGCAGCAACCAGCGGCGCAAAGCGCGGCCTCCCATGGCGGTGCTGGTTTTGTCTATAGCCCACAGCAGCGAACCGTGAAACACGCCATCTCTGACTGTTTGAGTAATTTCGAGATTGCGGCGGGTTTGATAGTCTAGTGTCAGAAAATCGGTGAGAGTGTAAGTGTGCAATCTTTGTAAAGCAACTGCTTTTTCTTTTTGAGTTTCTTCGAGATATTGCAGCAAACCCCCGGCGGCGCGCACTGCGAGGGAAAGGTGCGCGCATCCCATCCCTTCGAGCGATCGCACTTTGAACTTTTGCAGGATTCGCTGTTTGGCTTCGGACAAAGTAAACGGGATTTGCGATCGCAAAGAATAGCAAAACGAATTCGGCAAACAATCGGGTAAATGCTCCGATTTCTCTCCCGGCCTCAACATCGTCACCAAATCCGGCGCATTAGTTAGCACCACATTAGTTGGAACCAGGACTTCCGAAGGCTGCAAACGGAGCAATTCTAAGGTTAATTGTTCTAAACTGTCGGCTTGAGTAGTGACGAATTCTCCCGTAGAAATATCAGTATAAGCCAATCCCCAATGTTCCCCAGCGATGACGACTGCTGCTAAAAAGTTATTTTGTCGGGGCTTGAGCATTCCGTCATCTGTCAAAGTTCCGGGAGTGAGAATGCGGGTGATTTCGCGCTTGACTTGGCGGCCTTCGCGGGCGGCGATCGAGGCATCTTCAACTTGGTCGCAAACTACTACAGCATAGCCTTTTTCTACTAACACAGAAGTGTAGCGATCGAGGGCGTGGTGCGGCACTCCTGTCATCGGCACTCGACCGATTTCTTTGCCGCTTTCTTTGCTAGTGCAAACAAGTTCTAATTCCCGCGAAATCGTCACGGCATCTTGAAAAAAACACTCAAAAAAATCTCCGACTCGAAACAATAAAAGTGCGTGGGGATACTGTTCTTTCACTTCCACATACCGCTGCATCATCGGCGTCAGCTTGGTGAATTCTAGTAGGCGGTGGTCGGCATTGCGGATATTTTCTTGATTGGGGTCTGTTGGGCTAGATGCAGTGTAAGGCATAAAAGGCGATCGATAAATTTTGATCTTTAACAACTTTAGCGCAAGCTCGGCTTTTAGTTATAGCTAATGATACAATTTTTGACGATTAATCCTCCTCAAGCAGGGTGCGCGATTCTCAAGATGCGATCGCAGTTATATGGTTCGTCGTGCCGTTCGTAGTGCGTCCTGGTGTCCGTTCTTATCCTGCGGACACCAGGACGCACTACAAACTGCTTTATAGCGGACACTCCCGGCGCACTACAAACTGGCGATCGCCAAAAACAACCTCAGCCATCTTTGTTAGCTGTTAAAACAATAATCCTAAATCTATTGCAATTTACGCTGGGATAAACTCTACCTTTTTTATAACTTAAAACAGCCGAAAGATAGATTTAAAAATTATACCTCGGATAGAGAACTGCCACATTTTATATCCTTAAAATTAAACAATACAGCCAATTGATTTAGCTGCGGAGTAAATTTAAGATTTAGCATCAAAAATCTGGGAGTTAACTAGAGGAGAACACAATACAGAATACCCGAACCCCTGCAAATGGCCACCGCCAAAGCCAAAACCATCAACTACGAAGCCTGTCGCAAAGGCGGCACAGTGTCAATTCCCGGCGTTTACGGCGGCTTTGTTGACAAAGTGCCCTTAGGTGCAGCGTTCAACAAAGGATTGACCATGAAAATGGGACAGACACACGTTCACCGCTATTTGCGCCCTTTGCTCGATCGCGTTCAAAAAGGCGAAATTGACCCAACCTTCGTGATTACCCACCGCATGAAATTGGATGAAGCGCCCGACACTTACGAGATTTTCAAACACAAAAAAGATAACTGCATCAAAGTTGTTCTCAAACCATAACTCACCATTACTTCACAAGGAGAAACTATGCTTTTACAAGAAAAAGAATCCGGCGACTTGATAGAAATCATCGATATCGAGACTTTAATCAGCCCTACCCAAAATCAAGTAGCGGGACGAATTCAAGCTGGTGAAGAAGAGCAAGATCCGGCACATTTTGAGAAGGATAAATTAGTTTTCCCCTCCGGCGAAGTTCTGCCGCGCTGCTGGACTGAGGAAAATTATAAAGCTTAAGGTTCGTAGTAGGGACTTCAGTCCTTGATTGACTCATTAAGTCCTGGATGGAACTGTCACCTTAATCAAGGTATGTAGTTGCGCTGTCTTCGCTCTTGATAATCTAAGGAAAGAGCGCTAAAGCGCAACAACGTACTAATCAAGGTATGTAGTTGCGCTGTCTTCGCTCTTGATAATCTAAGGAAAGAGCGCTAAAGCGCAACAACGTACCTATGTCAAATAAATCAAGGTATGTAGTTGCGCTTTAGCGTTCTTGATAATCTCCGGAAAGAGCGCTAAAGCGCAACAACGTACCTAAATATTCAAAAAATGCCTAGCCCGCAAATCGATCGACTTGATTCGCTTCAGTGACATCTGGGATATCCAGGCGATTGGCCAATCGTTGAATTACCGCTTCTGGGACTGCTGCTGCGCGCGATCGATTCCGCCGCAAAATTTCCTCCAAGGGAACTTCCAGGTAAACAATCCGAATTCTAGCTTGATAATCAGCAAAGAAATTAATTAATTGCTGGCGCATTTGTTTAGTCGTATTGGTGGCATTCCACACAAAAGAACATCCCGATTTCATGTATTCCCGCCCTCGCTGTTTAGCTTCGACGATGACATTTCCGGGAGTTTCATCGGGAGGAACGTTCATCTCTTTTCGCAGCGCGTCCAAGGAAATAACAGGCCAATTGGGTAGATTTTCTCTTATCCAATAATCCTTACCGCTTCCGGGCAATCCCGACATCAAAACGACTTCGCATCGAGTATCGTCAAATGCTTCATAATCGGGGTTTCCGTTGTCTTTGCGGAAGTAGATAAATCGGCTGTGGGCTGACGGGAATTGTCGCGGAGAATCCAAACAATTATTTTCTTGACAAAACTCCCGAAATAGTTGTATTTTATCCAGAATTTCTTGTCTGTCGCTACACTCGCGGCCGCGCACGTCTGCTGCTGCTAAAAGTGCGAGGAAATCGCAGCGGACAACTTGACTGGCCTTAATTACAGACTGCTGCGGGTTGGGTTTTTCCAGCAGCCAGATGGGTAAACTGCCGAATTGGACGATCGCGCAAACAGTCTCCCGAATGCTAAACTGCACCGGCGGGTCAAATTGAGCTAAAATTTGTCTGACCATCCTCGCACCTTGACGGGCGTGACCTTTCGAGCTAATTCTGCCATTTTCTTCTATCTTTGTAAAAGCAGGTTTTGCGACATCGTGCAGCAAAGCCGCCGCAAAAACCATTGAACGTTCTTGCACCGGAAGCTGCCGCCAATTCGGGGAAGATATTAAGGCTTCGCAGACCATTTTGGTGTGAATTAAGACATCACCTTCAGCGTGATAAATCGGATCTTGCTGGCATCCTTCTAAGTTTTGAATCCAATCAAAATGATTGTAAATGCTCTCCCAATCTAGGAACCAATCGGGCGGTTCTGGACAAAATGGAAAAGTCCAAGTTGCAGATTGTGATAATAAAGCAGTCATAGTTTCACCTATTTGTTAATATGTTAATTTCTGAGTCCGCGGAGGCGGACATTGTTTGTGTAGCAGCGGTTTCAACCGCCGACTCTCATCTGTAAATTTCTGAATTTCTTAGTCCGCGGAGGCGGACATTGTTTGTATAGCAGCGGTTTCAACCGCCGAGTCTTATCTAAAATTAAATAAATCAGCGCCGGGACGCAAAATATTCGGTACAATCGGGCGATTCAGCCAATGTCCCTCCGCATTTTTAATCGCAGTCAAAAAGCTAGCGCGCACGTACTTGTAACGCGCCTTGACAATTCCACCTGCTTCGACTTTAATATACAGACCCTCCATGCGATCGCTATTATCAGTCTCCTTCAAACACCGCTCTTCATCAAATCCCAATTCCCGAGACTGCAAGCGCAACCGATCCAAATGTCCGGGTTGAATAAAATTAGATTTATCCATCAACTGCATCATGTGCTTGGGCGATTTTACGACTCCCGAAAACAGAACAGGAACAGAGACTAACGGCACTCCGTTCAACAACTGGCGGCGGGCTTCTGTACTCAAAAACTGACTTGTTTGCAAGTCCAGCACGTCGTATTCCATAAAATAGTGCGGCAGAAAATCATAAAAAACAGTGTGTTTTGCATAAAGCCATTCGCCGTACAAAATATAACGATTTCCCAGCACTTCTCCCAGGACTCCGCTGAGACTGAAAGCCCACTGTTTGAACAAGTTAAAATGTTTTTCTCGCGGGCCGCCGGTGAGATAGTGGCCGCGACTTTGCAGCAGCATTTGCCCGTCTGGCGCGAAGCTGATGCCTGTATTGGCGCCGTCTACCTTTTCTTCGATAACTAAAGGGCGATCGGCAATAGCGCTAAACGGCACGCTGTTGAGGTCTTCATCACCCGGCTGGAAACGCGAACCTTCGATGTGATAAGTTCTAGGATATTTAACAATTTCGACCATCGCGCTGTTACCTTTTTTATCTATCATAACAATTGTATTTGAGTTGTTAATTGTATTTTTTTACGAACCGCGAAGACGCAAAGAGCGCGAAGTCAGATCGAAGAGAGGTTTGCGAATCATTTAGGAGTGCTATATAGCAGTCCTTGCAGAAGTCGTAAAGTTTTTTACCCCACCCCAGCCCTCCCCTTATAAAGGGGAGGGAGTAAGAAATTCACAAATGATTTAGGATTGCTATATAATAGATGTATCACAAAGGAGCGTATATTTTGAAAAGTCAAAGTTTCCAGAGCGTAACGTCAGCGATCGCTGGAATTCTATTAGTAGTCGCGCTACTCCTGGGCTTCAACTCTTTTGTTGTCATCAATCCAGGTGAAGCAGGGGTTGTTAGCATTTTAGGAAAAGCCACAGATGGAGCATTGTTAGAGGGATTTCACTTCAGACCCCCGCTGATATCCAAGGTTGATGTGTACGATGTCACAGTGCAAAAGTTTGAAGTTCCCGCCCAGAGTGCTACTAAAGACCTTCAGGATTTAAATGCTAGTTTTGCGATCAATTTTCGCCTCGATCCAGCAAAGGTAGTCGATGTCAGAAGGACTCAAGGAACCTTGGAGAATATAGTCTCTAAAATTATTGCTCCGCAGACGCAAGAAGCATTTAAAACAGCGGCTGCCCTGAGAACCGCCGAACAATCTATTACTCAAAGAAGCGAACTGAAACGAGACTTTGATACTGCACTGAAGGAGCGGCTATCAAAGTATGATGTAATTGTGCTGGACACGAGCGTTGTCAACATTCGATTTTCCACAGATTTTGCGAAAGCAGTTGAGGAAAAACAGGTAGCCGAACAGCGGGCGCAAAGGGCTGTTTATGTTGCTCAAGAAGCTGAACAACAAGCTCAAGCTGATATTAACCGCGCTCAAGGTAGGGCTGAAGCTCAACGGCTTTTGGCAGAAACTCTGAAGGCTCAAGGCGGCGATTTGGTGCTGCAAAAAGAGGCGATCGAAGCTTGGAGAAGCGGCGGCGCTCAGATGCCAAAGGTATTGGTTATGGGTAGCAATTCGAGTCGGGTTCCTTTCATTTTTAATATGAACGATATGCAGGAAGAACCCGATCGCCCAAAAGCGATCGACAATTAAAATAGCACTTACCCTCTGAACCCTTGTTTCTGGGAAAATCTTGGCTTTGCTAACCACAAATCTAGCCAGAAACCGGGTTTGCTCAGAAAGCCTGCCCAAGTCCTATGAGATTTGCCGGAGTATGCTACACTTCTGAAAGCCAAAATATAGCGACAGCTTAAAACCTTTCGCTATTAAACCAAAGTCCGCAATTAAGACGCAGACAGCACACTCATTTTCGGAAGCAAGGAGAAATTATGACCCGCGCTATTATGGAAACCGACAAAGGTACAATCAATTTAGAACTGTTCGATGCGGATGCGCCGAATACAGTGAAAAATTTTGTTGACTTGGCGGAAAAAGGTTTTTACGACGGACTATCGTTTCACCGAGTCATTCCTAACTTTATGATTCAAGGTGGCTGCCCCAAAGGCACTGGAACAGGCGGGCCCGGCTACAAAATCAAGTGTGAAATCAACTCGAACAAACATTTGGCAGGCACTTTATCGATGGCTCACGCAGGCCGCGATACTGGTGGAAGCCAATTCTTTATTTGCCATTCTCCCCAGTCTCATTTAGACGGAGTTCACACAACTTTTGGCAAAACTGAGGATATGTCTGTGGTGAATGCGATCCGCCAAGGCGACAAGATTATTTCGCTCAAAATCGAGCATTAATTTTCAGTAATTAGTGACGTTTGTAGTAAGGACTTTAGTCCTTATTGCAAACATAAATTACTCATAATTGTGTTTTACAACTCCTCAATACAGTTCATACTTGAGCAAAGTACAGGGAATCGAGCCATTAAAAACCGGAATTCGCTTCGATGTCCTGAGTCCTACCTGTTTACCCAACTCCTTATTTCCAGTCAAAATAAACGCGTTCCAACCTTTAAAACGCTGCTTGAAAATATCGCCCAACATCTTGTATAAATCTCCCAATTCGCTAGCATCTCCCAGGCGCTCTCCGTAGGGAGGATTGCAAATCAAAATGCCTCTATCTGTCGGTGCTTCCAACTCGGATAACTCGGTACGAGCAAACTTGATTTTACCTGAAATACCTGCTTGTTGGGCGTTGGTGCGAGCTCGATCTAACATATCAGAATCGCGATCGCACCCGGCGATGATTTCTTTAAGTTCCGGCAATTCGCTGTTTTCAGCTTCGGCCCACAATGTATCCCACAAAGGTTCGTCAAAATCCCGCCACGTCATAAATCCAAACTTTTCTCGAAACAATCCAGGTGCAATGTTCAAGGCCTTTAAAGTCGCTTCCAGGGGCAAAGTTCCGGAACCGCACATCGGGTCTAAAAATGGTAAATCTGCCGTCCATTCTGCCATCTCTAACAAAGCCGCAGCCAGGGTTTCTTTGAGCGGAGCCAGCCCCATTGCGGGGCGATATCCCCGCCTGTGCAAACTGCCGCCGGAACTGTCTAAGCTCAAGATAGCGCGGTCTCGATGGATGTGAAGGTTAATTAGTAAGTCGGGATTTTCGACATCAACATTGGAACGTTTGTTAAATTGCAGGCGCTGTTGGTCGGCGATCGCATTTTTGACCTGCAATGCTGTAAAGTGAGTGTGGTTCAACTTATCGTTGCCGCCGGTGCAGTTGACTGCTAAAGTATTGTCAGGATCTAAGTATTCGTCCCAAGGAATTTTCTGCACTTCGCGGTAGAGCTTATCTGAGTCGTAGCACTGGAATTCGGCTATGGGAACTAGCACTCGAAAAATTGTTCTCGACCACAGATTGACGCGGTACAATAAAGCGCGATCGCCCGCGAAGTAAACTCCTGTAAAATCAGGCTTGACATCTTGCGCCCCTAAACTTTCTAATTCTTGGGCGGCGATGGTTTCTAAACCGCGCGCAACTGTAGCAAAATATTGATTCATTGATAATTACGAAGGAAGTTCGGCAGCGAGCAATGTACGGGATGTAACGGATGTTAACGGATGTAACGGATGTTAACGGATGTTAACGGATGTAGGAGGGAAGAAATAGCTATAGCCTTTCTCAAAAAGATGAGGTATGACTGACAGCTTATTATCACCCTTAAGCTAAGAGGGCTCGCATCCCAACAACATACCTCATCTTTCTGATAACCGCTATAGGTGGTTGGGGATTGGGAATCGGTTTTTCTCGATCGCCCAAATTAGATAGTAACTCGTTTTAATCCTAAGTCTCACAAACAACACTCTACCTTAAGGTAGATGCCTCTGTTCAAAAACACTGATATTTTCACAACTAATTCTCAAGAGTAGATTGCCCGTTTAGCAGTATGTGCGTAAGGGCGATCGGGCTAGCCAGCGGTCGCTGAATGTCCAGAATCAATAGCTAGAGAGGATTTACGCTTAATTGTCAACTGGGTTAGCAAGGGATCGGAAGTGCGATCTCCGACTGCTTATTGAAAAGTATTACTAATTACTTGCATGATTTATTGACTTTGTGCTAGGCTTCTACTCGAAGCTGAAAATGCAAGCCCTAACGTCAAAGTCTGGGAATATTTCAGCGAAATGGGTTTCATATAACAATCGGAGGCCATGATGTCAAAGGTAATCAACGGATCTGCTCTCAAATTGTCCCGTGCTAGCAAAATCCAAGTAGAAGTCAAGGAAATTGCCCAGCACGCCACAGCTAAAAATATCTCTTCTGCGCTTAATGTTGATGCCGATGGCAGCGATGTTACCAACGAGTAATAGCAGGTTTTTCGGTTAGACTTCGCATCCCCAAGCAACAAGTAGTAGATTTTACTGTTGTCTGTCGGGAAATGTGGACTAATTGAGGGCAAGCATAAAGCATTGTCCTCAATTATTCAATTGTTCAAAATTTATTGAGAAGTTTTATCAATAGAATTTATGCGATCGATCGCGAATCTACTCAAACCATACAATCTCGAAGATTTTCTAAATAACAACTGGACAAACAAAGCAGTTGTCATTTCCAGCGAAGGGAAAAAAGACTTTGCACATTTATTTTCCTGGGAAAAACTCAACTACCTGCTCAACTTTCACGAATTAAAATATCCCGACATTCGCTTAGCAGTAGCAGGAAAAGTTCTCGACGCCAGCGAAAACGTCAATCTCATAAAACTGTGCCAATCGGGAGCAACTTTAATCGTCAATCAAGTTCACAAACTCATCCCAGAAATAGCTGAATTTGCGGCAGAAATAAAAGCAGATTTAGGTTATCCAAACCAAGTAAATGCCTATTGTTCTTGGCCAGAAAAACAGGGGTTTTCTTCGCACTACGACACCCACGAAGTTTTTATCTTGCAAACAGACGGGATTAAGCAGTGGTATGTATTTGCCGACACAATTAAATACCCGCTGATCGACCAAAAATCCTCGGCATTTTCGCCACCAGAAACTCCACCATATTTAACCTGCACTTTGCACCCCGGAGATGTCCTTTACATACCGCGCGGACATTGGCATTATGCAGTTGCTTCAGATGAACCGTCGCTGCATTTAACATTAGGAATTCACGGCAAAACCGGAATTGACGTTTTAGAATGGTTGGTGGGCGAATTGCGACAACAAGAAGAGTGGCGTCAAAGTTTACCGCCGCGAATAAAATCCGATTCCATTGATGTAAGTGTAAATAATTTAATTGCTGAATTGCAGCGCTACGCAAACAGTAAAAAGCTTGGAGAAGAGTACAGCAGCTACCTTGACAGTTTAGTAAAACCAGTGGCGAAATACTCTCTCCCTTATCAAGCAGGGTTCAACATTTTTCCCTACGGGATTCAAACTAAGTTTAGGATTCCCAAGTTTCTGCGGGTGAGAATTCGCGAATTACCTGATGGGTGTGGATACAAAGTTGTTGTTGGAGGTAAAGAAGTATCTCTGAAAGGAGTAACGGAGAAATTTATGGACAATCTATTCAGTACAGAATTTTTTACAGGAGAAGATGTGATGGATTGGTTGCCAGATTATGATTGGGAAATTGATGTAGTGCCACTTTTGTCTAAGTTGGTAGTTGACGGAATTATTTTTGTTGGCTAAAACTAGAGAAGGGTACTAGGTGTAATTAATGGGTTGTTTAAAAAGTAATTTATGACACATAACGAGGTAGAAAATGCCGGAGACTTTTTTTTGCGCCGATGCTTCTAAATGCGTTGAAGAGGATATTATTGGGAGTGGTACTAATTACCAAACCTATATATTGATTGAATGCTGTTTGCCTTGGGAATCAGAAGCTTTTGATTCCAAACAAGTGCCCCAGAATCTCAGGGATTTGGTGGAGGAAGTAGAGCATTCTCAGCAAAAAATTAGATTTTTGTTGATAAATAGCGACCAAACTAAATGTGCTGATAAGCGCAAAGTCTTGATTTATGACAACAAAAGTCAAGGACTTTTTGATGGTTACGAAAAGCAGGAATTTAGCGCGAGTAATATTGAGCAAGTAGCGGGAATTGTCAAAAGCTATTTAGCTGGAGAAGTGCCGGATTGCGAAGTTGAGAATAACCCAAGTAGAGATATTTTGGTTTGTACTCACGGGAGTCATGATAGATGTTGCGCGAGATATGGAAATCCTTTTTATGCCCAAGCAACAACTTTGGTTTCGGAGTTAGGATTAAGTGATATTCGTGTTTGGAAATCTAGTCATTTTGGCGGACATCGGATGGCACCGACTGCGATCGATTTGCGTGATGGCAGATATTATGGAAATCTCGATCGCATTTCATTTCAGTCAATCTTAACACGGACTGGCGATATTGAATGTTTGAATCAGGTTTATCGGGGTTGGGGGATTTTGCCGAACCAAATTCAGGTTTTGGAACGAGAATTCATCATCCGCTACGGGTGGGATTGGTTCAACTACAAAGTCTCAGGCTGTATCGTAGAGAAAAATCCTGAAAATGATGATTTTGTTGCTGAATTAACTTTTGAAACAGTTGATGGTACTTATGTCTATCGGGCTGAGTTGGTTAAAGATGAAGCTAAAACAGTCAGGTTGAAAGGTTCCTGTGGCGCTAAAAAAGAATCAGAGTTTGTCAAATATTTGGTAAAGTATTCTTACTTTTACTCGAAGAAAGAGGAGTCAAGGTTTGTGATTTATCCTTTTCGAGATTTTCGTAGAGATAAGACGGCGGTTGAAACCGCGCCTACACAAACGATGTCCGCCTCCGCGGACTAAGAGAGACGGCGGTTGAAACCGCGCCTACACAAACGATGTCCGCCTCCGCGGACTAAAGAAAATAACGTAATATCAACCGTTGTGTTCAACCCGCGGAGGCGGGTTTTGTCTGTATAGACGCGGTTTCAACCGCCGTCTTCAACTCCATGAATATGTGCGGGATTCCCAGGTATTCAAAGGGATTGTCTTTTTCTACAAATCCGAGGTTTTTGTAAAATTTAACGGCGTTAATGCGAGACATCAATCTGAGTGTTGTAAAATTATTTTCCTTAGCTTGCGCGATTAGTTTTTCCATCAGTTTAGTGCCGATTCCCTGGTTTTGAAATTCAGGAAGTACAGCAATATAAGAGATGCTTCCCAATTCTGGGGATAATTCTCGGAGTCTGCCCGAGCCGATAATTGTGCGATCGCCCGTTGCTGCTATAATATGACAAGCACCGTTCTCATGACTGTCCCTTTCGCTGCCTCTTTCCATGCCCAGGGGCGATCGCAAAACCAACCACCGCTGGTAAAACATATCCTCTAATTCTTGTGCGTTTTTAACTAGACGTATATCTATATCTATATTTGACATTTTTTTAGATAGATTACTGTAGGTTCGTAGTGAGGACTTTAGTCCTTCTTATGGAAAGAACTAAACTCCTCACGACAAATATTCGTTAGGTTCGTAGTGAGGACTTTAGTCCTTCTTATTATCGCTCTTTCATCACTTTAGCCATAGTATAATATTCCTGAAGCCGTCAAATAGTTAAAATGTATGGTAGTACCCCGCGAACCAGTCCCTACAGTCAGTTTTGTAGACGAATACTGTCAAGCCTATCA
>NZ_JAHREU010000016.1:0-116027 GCF_020883145.1 Microcoleus sp. CAWBG27 | reverse complement strand
ATAGAAGGTTGAAAATCTCCGGAGCTCAATGGTTGAAAAAAAATGTCAATCAAATGCTAAAACTTCGTTGTGCTTACCTGAACGATCTCTTGGCTATTTGAGGCTTTTTCAAAACCGGGATGCTCCCAACTTAGGGTCTGTTGTTCCTCCCGATCAGCTAAAAAGTATTCACTCAGTTCTGAAGGGAGATGGGGAAACTAAACGAAAATTTGTCGTAAATGAAATGCAATTTAACGTGCCAAAAAAGACGATGACAATTACAGCGACTCCCTATTAAGTCCGTCGCGTCGTCAGAAACCGGGCTTTTTACAAGAATGTTTCGTTGTTACCCGCAGATTTGATAGACTTTGGCTTCGCTCAGTGCTTTGGTCAGAGTCTGTAAATTCTGTAGAATTAAAATCCCAACTCTCTTTAACGTACTTTCGGAACCAACTAAGCTGTTAGTCATTTAAATTTATTGCCTCAATCCCTTGCAATATAGGGTCTAGCCCACAAATAGTGCAGTTTGAATGTCGAACAGCTTAGACCAATTCTGAATGCAAACAATCTGGTCTTCGTAACGAATAATGTGTCAGACTTTGCCGATCATCTCGACTTACAAATAGAAAACTGGTATGTCTCAATATCTCTTGCTCATCGCAGAAGCAATGGTGGAAGGGATATCATATTAAGTAAAGATTCTGCATTTGATGCCTATCCTATTAATCAAATTTGGTGAATTATGAAAATGATGAAACGACTTATCCCTAGTGTTTTGGTTTTGGGTGTCTGTCTAACTCCTCTGACTGTGCCAATGATGGTTCAACCTAGTTCGGTGCAAAGTCAAGATTCACAATATGCAAAATTAAAGTCACTTAGACACAAAGCAACAGAAGAGACACAAAAACAACCCGAACAAGCGCTAGCAACATGGGAGGAAGTTCAAGCCATTGCGCGACAAATTCCAGATATAGACAATCAAGCCGTAGCACTCAATGGCATTGGTGAAGCCTACAACAGGCTCTCCAAGATGACAGAAGCATTGGAATCTTTTAAAAAAGCTTTATCAATTCTGCCACCAGAAGGGGATAGTGCGGCGAAAGCTGGTACTTTGAAGAATATTGGTATGCTGTACAACAGTATTTCTCAGCAGACAGAAGCATTAAAATACTTAGATCGGGCTTTACAAATGACAAAAAATATAGAGAATAAAGATTTACTAATAACAGAAAGAGCGAACAATCGCGAGGAGCAAGCTCGTATTTTGATTGTTATCGGTCAAGTATACAATAGCATTTACCAACAGGAAAAAGCATTAAAAAATTTTCATGATGCTTCACTAATTATGGAGGAAACAAAAAATCTTGCTGGGAAAGCTGTTACGTTGAATGATATAGGTGTAGCATACAAAATCATGTCCAAAGGAAAAGAAGAAAAAAAAATTGCAAAAATAACATCCCTAGACAAAGCATTAAAAAGTTTTGAAAAAGCTTTAGAAATCAGAGGAGAAGGAGATAATAGCCCAGAAAAAGCGACTATCTTATCTAATATTGGTGAAGTTTATAATAACAAAAACCAACCACTAAAAGCATTAAAATTTTTGGAAAAAGCTTTAACAATTACGGAGGCATTTCCCTATCGCGCCGGGAAAGCTGTTACTTTGAATCAGATGGGTATAGCGCACAAAATCATGTCCCAGCCCCAAAAAGCATTAGAATATTTGGAACGATCTTTAGCAATTACGAATGAAATTGGCTATCGTGCCGGGGCAGCAGATACTTTTAGTAATATTGCTGAAGTATACCGAGATATGAAACAACCGGATAAAGCGATCGACAATTGGGAGAAATCTGTCAAAATTACTTTAGAAATTCGGAGAGACTTACGGCGAGAAAATAGACGAAAGTTTCTAGAAGCTGAAAGCGGGCCAGCGATCGCCCTTACCTCCCTTCTCATCGACCAAAACGACCAAAACCAAGACTATCGCGCTTTCCAATGGATCAACATCGCCACCACAGCCGATCTCGCCGACTACACCCGTTTAATTGGCGCCAAAGTTAAAGATCACGAAGCACAAAAAGCCATTGACGAGTTGGATAAAAAAAATAAAGAACTCCAATACCTTCGCAGCCAACTTCAAGGCAATTTGTCAGAAAATCTCTCAAAAGATATCCCCGAAAAAATACGGAAATTAGAAGCAGAATTTAACAAGGAAGCTGAACACAGTCGTGCCCTATTCCCAGAAGTCGCCGAACTATTTGAAACCACACCCAAAGACATCGACCAACTGAAAGCAAGTATCGCACGAGATACCGTTGTCATTCAACCCGTCTTGCTGGAAAATGTCAGAGGTGTCCCCAATACGATCGCCTTATTTGTCTTGACAAAGGACAGTCTAAGTGTCCAAAAAGTTCAGATTAAACCCGAACAATTCGACAAACTACTCACCGAACACCGCGAAGAAATATCAAACTTTTTATCCTCCGCAAAAAAGTACAAAGAAACTGGCGGCAAACTATACGACTTCCTAATTCGCCCTGTAGAAGAAAAAATACAGGCATTGTCTCCCAAACAATTGAGCATTATCGCCACAGGAAAATTGCGTTATATCCCATTTGAAACGCTGTATGACACAAAAAAAAATCAATTCCTGATCCAGAAATATCCCATCAACTATCTCACCCGTATTTCCAAAATGACAATACCGGATTCAACTTTACGAGGCCCAGTCTTAGCATTAGGAAATCCCGTCACTCGTGCCCCCTACAATTTACCAAATTCAAAACGGGAAGTTGAGAGAATCACCCAAATTATTCCCAATAGTCTACCCCGTACCGGCAATGCAGCAACCCTCAAAGAATTCAAAGATCAAGCACGCCACTTTCCCTTTTTGCACCTAGCAACTCACGGCTGTTTTCAACCGAAAGGCTGCTGCTTGCTTAAATCTCCCAATTGTAAGCAACCCGACAGAGTTGATTTAAAGCCGAATACTATCCTGTTTGCGAATAATGAAGAATTTAATATTGGCGATGCCGCCTTATTGAGATTGGAAAACACGAGACTCCTGACATTAAGCGCGTGTCAAACTGCCCTAAAAACCAACTATAACGATGAAGAAATATCGGGAGTTGCCTATGTATTTGAGCGTGCGGGTGCACGAGCTGTGATGGCGAGTTTGTGGAGTGTTTCGGATTCAGCTACTAAAGATTTGATGGTTCAGTTTTATCAGAATATCAATAAAGGGATGAGTAAAAATGAAGCTTTGCAACAAGCTAAGTTGAGTCTAATAAAGGATAATTTCCATCCGTTTTATTGGTCGCCGTTTATTTTAATTGGCGATCCGCGGTAGTTGCAATTCAGCGGTGGTTGAAATTCGGTTGAAACTAGGCGGTTGAAATCCGGCGGTTGGAAACCGCGTCTACACAAACAAAACCCGCCTTCGCGGGTTGAAGAGTAGACAGTTAAAATTAGTACACAGTTAAAATTACACAATCTTCAGTCCGCGGAGGCGGACATCGTTTGTGTAGATGCGGTTTCAACCGCCGTCTGCATCTATAAAATCTTCTGTGCAGATGCGGTTTCAACCGCCGTCTGCATCTATAAAATTTTCTATTTGGCATCCAAAAGATGCGATCGCACAACCAATCGCCCAAACCGGCCCAACTAAATTTATACACCCAAGACGGCAAATACAACACAACGTATACGGTTTGCCACAATGCCCGAATCGATCGCACGCCCTACATTAGGAAGAGTAAAGAAAAGCAGTCCAAAGCTGTAGCAGTAAAAGCCTCACCGATGCAACCGTCCCCCAACAGGTTCGGTAAATACACCTTCATCGCAAGGTCTAACCGCCCGCAGTATAGAGATAAGCACCCTATCGAAGACTGTTGATGCAAAGTAAATGATTTTCTAGAAACTTCTTGAATAATCAGGTAAAAGCTGGTAGTGTCGATCGAGTGTTGAAGCATCAAGCTGCTAAATATAGCAGTTTTGTAGTAGACATAACGAAAGAATACACATCAAAAACCTGTTCAAAGTGTGGACAGAGAATTAAATGGCGCTTTCAATATTTCGTTGAAAGCTTTGAGAGATACCTCCTTGACGGGAGAGCTTGCTGCTTTCACCCGTCTTGCCATACACGGCTAATTCTGGCTTAGTCCTGGATTTACCGGGTTAAATGTATCTGACTACCCGTAAACCGCGAAGTAGAATCGCAGTTCTGAATAACCAGACTATCACACAGATAGAAAACCAAAATTTTGTAGAGATTGGAGCCGGAACACCCCTATGGGAAAAGTAGTTGGAATTGACTTAGGTACGACAAACTCCTGCGTCGCAGTTATGGAAGGCGGCAAACCCACCGTCATAGCCAACGCCGAAGGGGGTCGCACCACACCTTCCGTAGTAGCATATGCTAAAAATGGCGATCAACTCGTCGGACAAATCGCCAAGCGTCAAGCCGTGATGAACGCCGAAAACACCTTTTACTCAGTAAAACGGTTTATCGGGCGTCGGGTTGACGAAGTAACCCACGAAACCACAGAAGTTTCCTACAAAGTCCTGAAAGTTGGGAACAGCCTCAAACTAGACTGTCCCGCCCGCGGCAAGCAATTTGCTCCCGAAGAAATTTCCGCGCAAGTGTTGCGTAAACTCGTAGAAGATGCCAGCAAATACCTCGGCGAAACTGTTACCCAAGCGGTAATTACAGTGCCCGCTTACTTCAACGATTCCCAGCGCCAAGCTACTAAAGACGCGGGAAAAATTGCCGGTATTGAAGTTCTGCGGATTATTAACGAACCTACAGCAGCAGCTTTAGCCTACGGATTAGATAAAAAGAGCAACGAAACCATCCTCGTATTTGACTTGGGCGGCGGTACTTTCGACGTATCGATTCTCGAAGTAGGCGACGGCGTATTTGAAGTGCTCGCAACTTCAGGAGACACTCACCTCGGCGGTGACGACTTCGACAAAAAGATTGTTGATTTCATCGCCGGAGAATTCCAAAGAGCCGAAGGAATTGACCTCCGCAAAGATAAACAAGCACTGCAACGCCTGACGGAAGCAGCAGAAAAAGCCAAGATTGAACTTTCGAGCGTTACTCAAGCAGAAATCAACTTGCCGTTTATTACCGCGACTCAAGACGGGCCAAAACACTTGGACACCACCTTGACTCGGGGCAAGTTTGAAGAGCTTTGTTCTGATTTGATCGATCGCTCTCGCATTCCCGTAGAAAACGCAATCCGCGACGCCAAACTCGACAAATCTGCAATTAATGAAGTTGTCTTAGTTGGTGGTTCTACACGCATCCCAGCCGTGCAAGAACTCGTCAAAAAAATCCTCGGCAAAGACCCCAACCAAACGGTAAACCCGGATGAAGTGGTCGCAGTCGGTGCAGCAATTCAAGCCGGCGTGCTCGCAGGCGAAGTCAAAGACATCCTGTTGCTCGACGTTACCCCGCTGTCACTCGGCGTCGAAACCTTGGGCGGCGTGATGACAAAAATCATTCCCCGCAACACCACAATTCCTACCAAGAAGTCGGAAACTTTCTCGACTGCTGTAGACGGCCAAACAAACGTGGAAATTCACGTTTTGCAAGGCGAACGGGAAATGGCAAACGACAACAAAGATTTGGGAACCTTCCGCTTAGATGGAGTTCCTCCAGCCCCCCGCGGCGTACCTCAAATTGAAGTTACATTTGATATCGATGCTAACGGTATTTTGAATGTAGCTGCTAAGGATAAAGGTACTGGTAAAGAGCAATCTATCAGCATTACCGGTGCTTCTACTTTGCCTAGCAACGAAGTCGATCGGATGGTTCGGGAAGCCGAATCGAATGCTTCTGCTGACAAAGAACGTCGCGAAAGGATCGATCGCAAAAACCAAGCCGATTCTCAAGCCTACCAAATCGAGAAGCAGTTGGCAGAATTGGGCGATAAAGTTCCTGCTGATGACAAAACCAAGATTGAAGGCTTGCTAAAAGACTTGCGGGCTGCGATCGAGAGTGAAGATGACGATCGCATCAAAACCCTAACAACAGAGTTGCAGCAAGCATTCTACGCAGTCAGCAGCAACCTGTACCAACAAGCAGGCGGCCCCACTGACGGCCCCGGCGGCCCTGGAGACGGCGGCCCGACTGGCGGCGGCGACGACGTAATTGACGCCGACTTCACAGAAGGCAACAAATAGCAGGCTAAACTAACAGCCAGCAGCTAGAAGCAAGAAACCCGGTTTTGAATAGAGACCGGGTTTCTCTGTATGATAAAAGTTAACACCTTCATGATTCGGCGATTGAAATCGCTTCTACAAAAACGAAGTCCGCCTCCGCGGACTAAGAAATAAAGTCAGGAGTAATCTAAATGTCTCGTCCTCCTATACAAAATTCATCCATAAATACTGCCAACAAATCTCAGGCTGCATCCTTGCGCCGACTCCGCCGCATCAGCCATTTACTCGACAACGCAATTCCAATTCCCGGCACAAAATACCGCATCGGACTCGATCCAATCTTGGGACTAATCCCGGGCGGCGGCGATTTAGTCGGCTCAATTTTTGCAGGTTATGTTGTGTTTAAATCTGCTCAAATGGGAGTGCCACAAGAGACCTTAGTCAAGATGGCCGCTAACATCGTATTTGATACAGTTGCAGGCACTGTACCAGTTGCCGGAGACTTGTTGGATGTTGCTTGGAAGGCTAATGTCAAGAATATAGAATTACTGGATGCTCATTTAGGTAGCCCCGAACCTGCTGGCAAAAAAGCTGACTGGTTATTTGTCGCTGCTTTGCTGTTAGGTTTGACGTTAATTGTCGGAGGCATTATTTTCTTAAGCGTTATGCTTTTCGGGTGGTTATTCCGAGTATTTACGGGGGGTTGATGTTGGATTTTAGGGTAAAAATTAGAGATTTGCGATCGCCAGCAACAACTTACTGACTCCCTTCCTTCCTAATTCTTCCTTAGCGCCCTTTGCGTCTTCGCGGTTCAATAATATCCTGCGCCTCAATCTAAAATCCAAAATCTAAAATCTCAAAATTGGTTGACGGCGGCCCCCATCTGCCGCTACGCTGTGAAATAAGAGGTTGCTTTGCTTGAAGAGGAAGCAGCCGGCGTCGCCCAAAAATCTAGTTGCACTGCCCAAAGCTGTAGCAAGCAGCAATGGACAGCATAACCGCCAAACTGATACAAGCAGTCTGGAGGCTCGGAGTATCTTAACATTCTCTGCGGCCGCCCTGCTATGCGTTGAAAAGCGGGGCGGCTGGATTTTTGGGTTTCCTTAGAAAACCCAAAGTCAGGAGAAAAATAATATGTCACAAGAATTCGTGCCCGACGAAAACGAATCCGATTGTCCAAATTCCGACTCAGCAGCCATATCCGAGCAGGATATTGTGCTGGTAACGGTTGTAGGTTCGCCCCAGGGTGTCAGGGAAACGATTCTCACTTTGTACCGATTGGGATTTGCCGAAGTTGGCGATTGGAGTCCCGTACAGCGCGCGGCAAATCCTGGCCAGGTGATGAGTGTACTGATTCGTCGGAAGCGGGCTGACGGTACACAGCCGAGAAAATCTGGGCGGTAAGTTGCAAGGTTAAGTCCTTTTTAGGGCTTGCATGAGGCCTAGAAACCGGGTTTTTTCGAGAAGACGCGTTGTGATTCGCAGATTTGGCAAAAAACCCGGTTTCTTTAGTCCCAGCGCGCCCGAGTCGTCAAAAACCGGGTTTTTACGAGAATACGCGTTGAAACGCGCAGATTTGGGAAAAAACCCGGTTTCTTTGGTCGAAGTGTGTAACTTATGTCTGAATTTATGAATAATTTTAGGGTAAAAGTAAGAGACTGGCGATCGCGGGCAACAATTTACTGCAAGCTTCCACCAACGTCGCCGCACTAGGTAAACTAGCAATAGTCCCTTTCAAAATTTTCATAGCGGTTTTCCCCGCCTTTTGCATTGTGCTTTCTTGAGGATTTTGCCCTACTTCTGCCAAAGTTTTTACCTGTTCCAAGGCTTCAGCTTTATCATCATCAGATAAATTAGTGTCAGCTTCGATCGCGCTTTGTAACTCAGTCAACAATTCTTTGATTCCCGGTTCACCTGGTTTAGCAGAATCAGATAATTGATTAATTGTATTGGCAACAGTACCGCTGATATCACCTAAACTTAAAGCTCCTGCACCGCTAGCATTAACGGTTCCGCCTGTAATTTCTATTTTGCGACTTTGGTCAATTTGGTCACTCATAGCTTTACTCTCCGATCGAGATTTCACTTCATTAGTAATCTTAACATTAACAGGTCGGTTAGCCAACAATTTTAGAAGTTCATTTAGCTCCGAACTTTTCTGACGGTAAAACGCTATTTCTCTATCTTTAGCTTGCAGTTCGGATTTGTGCTTGGCTTCTAAATCTTTGATAATTTGCTCGTATGCCTGGATGATTCTAGTAAGACTTTCGTCATTTTGCATGATTTGGCTCAGAGTTCATGCTTACTTCTCCTTCTGAATAATATTAATCGATAGCGGTTGTTTAGCTAACATCAAATTGAGTTCTCTCAGTTCAGCTATTTGCTCGCGACACCATGTGATTTCCTCCTCTTTGTATTTTAATTCGGCTTTGTATTTGTCGGCGATCGCTCTTAGTGACTCCACATCTTCCGATTCGGCGATAGACGGATCTTCTTCACTAGGATTAGCAACGGTTTCAAGTTCTGTTGAACTTTCCGAAACTGCGTCGGAAATAGCTATCGCTTGACGGTACATGGCAATTTCGCAATCTTTGGCTCGTAATTCAGCTTGATATTTATCTTCAATAGCCTTTAATAGCAGTTCGTAGTTTTGCTTTAAATCGTGATAAATTATAGATTGCTTCTCATCTGTCAGAGTTTTGACAAAGATGGCAATTACTCCCTTTTCAGGATTTTCTATACTCTGAATTGATAATTCTGTGTTTTCATTCGCAATCGCAGCTTGCAATTGCAGCAGTAATTCTTTGAATTCCGGTTTTTCTGAACTTACTGATACGCTCATAGCTTTGATTTCCGCTGTTACCAGAGTTTGATTAAAATTATAGCATTACTCACTTTGTCAGGAAGGGCGATCGGCTGAATCAGGCAAATTCTGGATTGTGTTGGCTGTTGTACCGTCAATATCTCCTAAACTTAACGATCCGGCACCGGTAGCGTTAACCGTTCCGCCTGAAATTTCAACTTTGCGACTTTGGTCGATGTTGTCGCTTCCGATTTTATTCTCTGCTGTAGCTTTCACTTCTATGGTAACAGGTTTAGCAGACAGTTGGGTAACGATTCCTTCAAGAAAAGTTATCTGCTTATCTTTATCTTCCAATCTTGCAGCCATTAGTTCATAACTTTGTGTAAAACTTCTATGAATATCCTCCTTATTAGTATCAGGTGGTACGTTAACTTTGACAACAATCACTCCATCGCCTTTATTTTCAATACTCTGGATAGTCAGTTCCGTTCCTTCATTTTCCACTTGCACTTTTTTGAAGGCAGCAACAAAAGCTTTCCAGTCAATGCCGTTACGAAAAATTAGATCGATGGTATTCAAAACCTCATCAAACAGTTTGGTAAATTCTCCCGATGCAAATTCGCCACTGCTGGGACGGCGTTCGCGATCGTCAGTTCCCGGTTTGGGATATTCTAGAAGATAAACAAACCGACAGTCAACGCGATCGAGCTTTGTATTACCGTCAATGTTCCAAGCTTCCAAACAAGCACCTGTAAAACTAGCTGCTGTAAAATCGGTTGCCAAGGCTTGAGTTTCCGTGAGGTTTGCGAATTCCACATTAGCTAGATACAAAGTTGCTTCGTTGAGATTAGCCTGCTTGAGATTAGCCTCGTTGAGATTAACGCCTGTCAGGTTTGCGCCTTGAAGATTCGCACCAACATAGGATTTTTTGTAGCCGTTGCCAGTGACGAGTAATTCTCGGATGCGGGTATCAGCTAAGATCGATTTACCGACTCGCGCGCGATCGAGTTTTTCTGTATTGCGGAAGCAAGTGCGAGTGAGATTGGCTGTTCTAAAATCTGTACTTTTGAGGGTTGCTTCAGTGAAATTGGCATCAGTTAAATCGGCATTGCGAAAGCTAGTGCCACCCGTAGCGGCAAAGACAATGGCAACGGTGCGAATCAAGGCCTGTTTCTCATCCCCCGCCAGCGCACGCCAAGCAACGTAAATACCTAGTGCTACCACTGCCACTGCGACTGCGACTGCGACTGCCCCTGCGACTGGCACTGTCACCGCCGCTGCCCCTACGACTGCCACTGCGACTGCCATTGCGACTGCCACTGCCACTGCCACTGCTCCGGCTACTGCCCCAGCCACTGCCCCGGCCACTGCTACTGCCACCACTGCCATTGCCGCTGTCACTGCCGCTGCCCCGGCCCCGGCCACTGCCCCTGTCACTACTGCTGCCCCTGTCCCTGTCCCTGTGGCTGCCACTGCCACTGCCGCTGCCCCTGCGGCTGTCGCTGGCACTGCTGCTGCCGCTGCCCCTAGACCTTGGCGGATAGTAGCTATAAATAAGATTGCCAAAACTATCAACACAACTACACTGGGAAAAATGGTGTATTGTTTGATGTTATCTGAGGTGAAAAAAAATGCTACCCAAAAACTAGCAAGGATTAATATCAATCCTGATATTGCCGATAGAAATAGCGAGATAGTTACTAGAAAAATTGTCCAGCGACGTTGGAGCCCTGCTTTGGCACGGGTGAAGTCAGCTTCTTTGAGGATGGCATTGGTGAAGTTTGCGCCTCGGATGTCTGCACCGATGAATTTTGCACCTGTGAGGTTTTGACCTTTGAAGTTGCGGCCTCGGAGATTTTTACCGGAGAAGTCTTGGGGCATGACTTTACGCAGGGAGATAGTGGCTATTTTTTCATTGCGATGCTGTGGCGATGACCCTGACAAAATTTTATTTTAACAACGAATCTGGCAGATCAAACAGGACTTACGCACTCCGACAAAGAAACCGGGTTTTTCTGAATCTGCGGGCTGCAACGTGTCTTTTCGTAAAAAACCCGGTTTCTGAGCCCCAATGTAAATTTTATTAAAGCTAGCCTGCCCTATGTTCGGCTTGCAATCGCTGATATTCAGCTAATTCCGCTGCTAAATCTGCCTCTATTTCATTGCGATTAGCATGATAGTAAGATAAGGCTGCATAGACTTGCGCCAAGTTTAAATACGGAATCTCTTCGAGTATTTCTTCTACACTCAGTCCTTGTTGATTCCAAACGGCAATTTGAGCGATAGAAATTCTGGTTCCCGCAATTCGGGGCCGCCCTCCACAGGTTTCAGGCGTACTGACAACCAGCGTGCCAATGTGGATCGCAGTTGTTGACATACTTACCTCTTAAGCAAAACTCAAACAAGCTAAAATATCCTGTTGCGTGAGATAGGGAAAATCATCCAGAATTTCTTGATAAGTCATCCCAGATGCCAGATATTCCAACACGTCATAAACCGTAATTCTCATGCCACGAATACAGGGTTTGCCACCACGCTTCCCCGGTTCGATCGTAATGATCTTAGCGATGTCTTGTTCTGACATGACATTTTCCCTTTAGCTACTGTTCTCAATTTTAGCATCAGAAGATAGCGATCGCCCCGCAGATTCTCCTCTCGGACGATCGCACTTATGGCATCAACCAACCGCAAACTCCGTAAATTTCCGTTTATAAGGAGCGTGAAACCCTAAAACAATATCGCTTTTAGGAATTCCTGCTGCCACTAAATCATCAACTATACACAAATCCGTCCAATCTTCTTCAACCCAAATTTTGCCATCTTTAATACGAAGATACATCGTAATGTGGCAGATCCGTTTTTTTTCCTCCAACCAGAGCGAAACCACAGATATTGATCTCGTTCTTCGTCAAATGCAAGGCGGCTGTCTGTCTCTAATTCATCTAGCGCCATCCCTCCCTTGACGCCGAGTTCATAATATTCAGTCAATATTTTTTCGATCGTACTCCGATAGTATTTTAGTCGATCCATTGCAGAATTTCCTCCTTTTCCATCTCAACTACCATTAATAAAAGCTTGTTTTCATTAGTAATTAATTGTATGGACTTGCGTTGAAAAAAGTTTTTGTAGACAACATCGTCAATTGCTAAATAGAGCTTGTATTCTGGATCTGTGAATTGAATGAGATTTCTGTAGACCATATATTGACCGAGTGCGCCGTGAAAATCATACATTAGCGATCGCCCAACAAAACTCTTAATTTCAACAACTATCTTTTGTCCATGACGTTGTGCTGCAATCGGCTTTTCTGCTGCTAGATCCGCATATAACTCGGCATCTTCATATTTAATAAAGTATGGATCGGCCGTAATTGTCCAACCGTCTTTGAGTAAGGCATTTTTAACTTCGTTGTGGTAGATATCTTTAGCAGGCATACATTAATCTGAGTTTTCAGCTACCTAAATTATAGTCATCTTGACGAGCATACTCCCATCCGTTAAATGCCGCCTGCGTCGTTACCGAGATCCCATGCGTTAAATCCCGTACATTGCGAGTAAGGCCGAACTTGCTTCTGCTATATCTTTTCGCCGATCGCCCCCCGCCATGCAATAATGATAGGACTTGCACAAACACTCTATCAGTAGTGTCACCCTTGCCCGCATTACTACTACGGGTAGCGTCTCAAATCTTAATTTGTGCAAATTCCCAATTAAACCGGCTGTCGCTCTACACAATTTTCCCCTAATGGCTGAAGTCCCCCAATCTCCCACAGAACTTGCCGAAGCCCTCAGAGGCTTGACAGATATCAATTTCCAATTACCAGATCCCGAAGACGAACAAATACCAGACTTCGATTTTGACAATCAGGTTGACAATGCCTGGAAAGTGTGCGATCGTTTCGACTTACAAACCGACATCTGGCGCGGACAAATTCTCCGCACAGTCAGAGATAGAGAAAAAAAAGGCGGCGACGGACGCGGTACCGGCTTCTTGAATTGGCTAAAAGAAAGAGAAATCAGCAAAAGTCAAGCCTATTCATTGATAGAATTAGCTAAAAGTGCCGATACTCTAATCGAACAAGGAGATTTAGACCCAGAATCCATTAGGAACTTCAGCAAAAGAGCCTTTGTAGAAACGGCTAAAGCATCTCCAGAAGTACAGCAAATGGTAACAGATGCGGCAGGAAAGGGCGATCGCATTACCCGCCGCGAAGTCAAACAACTATCCGATGAATGGATGGCAATGAACTCCGATTTATTGCCAGAAGAAGTCAAAGAAAAAGCATCTAGCGGTTCTCTTCCTTCCCGCTATCTGGCTCCTTTAGTCAAGGAAATGGAGAAACTCTCCCCATCTCACCAAAGCGAAATTCAAAAAGAAGTAGCAGAAAATCCCGATGTAGATACTGTCAAACAGCTAACTTCCGACGCCAAGAATTTATCGAAATATCTCGATGCTGCCGCCCAAGTCCAAGCTCTCAACCAGTCTCACCTAGACATGGAAATGGCTTTGGAAGAATCTTTGCGAGTCGGCTGTTTGGGAACCACCGCCGATGTTGTCAAACAAGCCGCACAGCTAGAACAAACTGTTGTCAAACTCTACACTGTTTGGAAGCGTTTAGGCAGTTTGGCAGATAGATTGTACGTGGATACAGGAGCAAGCACACCAAATTTGCGCTTACTTTTGGGATGCTTGGACAGTCTTTCGGGAGAAAAGATTGAAGTGGATTTCGGAGATGGAGAACGTTCGATTCGCTTGCAAATTATCAGCGAATAGCTCGACATTGACCAAAGCATCTCAATTTTGCTTTTGTATTTTGTAGTGCTGTCGGGAACTCGCGAGTTATACAGTACGCGAGTTCCCGACAGCACTCAAAAAAAATGCTTTTTACAAAAATGAGATGGGGAGCATCTCATTTTTGTATTGATAGTGCTGTCCCCGCTCGCGTATTGTACAATACGCGAGCGGGGACAGCACTATAAAAAAAATGCTTTTTACAAAAATGAGATGCTCCCAACCTTGACCGCAGATAAACGCCAACATCAAGGCTGATTATCTGCGTCAATCCTTGTTTATCTGCGGTTAAAATTTCTGATTTTGTTCCAAAGATAGCGGGGATTCAAGTAACGCCGATATTTTGTAACTACTTCTTTTCCCAAAATTACCACGCTCAGCCAAAAACATACTTCGGCTAGCACAGCTAAAACAACATCTATTTGCGTTTTTTCGGCGAGGCTCAGCGGTAGGAATGGTATAACAAACAAGATTGCCAGCCAGGGCAAAAAAGATGCAATAAATAAAAACCAACCCAGCTTTTGCAGATTCTGCATATATTTGATTTACTGGATAATTTTATATTGCACGGCGGTAGGCCTAACTGAGATTATAGAGAAAGTCTCGCAAAAGTCTCCAAGTATGTGGAAATTATCTGCATTAATCTGTCTATAGCGGTTCTCAAGCGTGGTGAGGTATGCCCACGGAGGCCTATGCCCAGTCGTACCTAATATGGGATCTCGAAAGGCTATAGCATCTGCGGCTTGCCTTTTATTTCCAACTCAATTCTTAATTCCCGTCGCTGCAATTCCCCGAATAAACTGCCGCTGGCCCGCCAAAAACAGCAACACCACTGGGATAGTCCCAATTACCACCGCCGCCATCAACAACTGCCAACTGCTAGTAAACTGTTCCTGAAACTCGGCCAACACTAACTGCACAGTCCGCAACTCTGGCCGTGTCGTAAAAACTAGCGGCTTAAACAAATCATTCCACTCGCCGATAAAGGTAAACAAAAACAGCGTCACCAAAGCAGGGCGCGCCAAAGGCAGCATCACCTGCCACAACACCTGCCAGCGGTTAGCCCCATCCAGCATTGCCGCCTCCTCCAACTCCACCGGAATTGTCAGAAAATACTGGCGCAGCAGAAAAATTCCGAAACCGTTAACCGCCGTTGGCAAAATCAGCGCCCCGTAAGTATTCAGCAAATGGCCCCACTTCAAAACCATGAAAATTGGAATCACCAAAAGCTGAAACGGAATCACTAACGTCGCTAAAACCACCAAAACAAAGGCTTTTCGCCCCCAAAACTTCAGCCTCGCCAAAGCATAACCCGCTAAAGCAGAAGTCACTACCTGAAAACCAGTAACTGCGATCGCCACTAGAGTAGAATTAAGAAATGCCAACAAAAAATTACCCCGGCGCCAAGCCTCCTGATAGTTCCCAAAAGTCAGACCTGTGGCCTTGACATCCACACCCGATGGTGATAAAGAAACCCAAAAAACAGCAGCCAGCGGCAGCAGCACCAGCCCAGCCCCCACTAGCAACAAAATAAAACTCAGCAGTTCCAGTGCTTGAGACCTGTCCCACGATTTACGCATAAACTTGTGAATTAACCTAAAATAATAAGCTTGTGAGGCTCTCAAACCCGATCGCCTTCCAGATTCCCACACAACCGTAAATTTTTAGTCGAAAATAGGTAAAGTGTAGTGCACGCGACCCCAAAATTTAAAGGGGTTTCCAAACATCCTACAAGGTTATACGAGGAGACGACATATCTATGCCCCAGCTTGAGGCCAGCCCAACAATTGACTTTCAAACCGAAACTTACAAAGACGCTTACAGCCGCATCAACGCCATAGTGATTGAAGGCGAACAAGAAGCTCACGACAATTACCTGCAACTGGCAGAAATGTTGGCTGACAAAAAAAGTGAGTTAATTGGCTTGTCCAAGATGGAGAACCGCCACATGAAAGGCTTCCAAGCTTGCGGCCGGAATCTCAAAGTCACGCCGGATATGGTATTTGCCAAGGAGTTCTTTTCGGAATTGCACAGCAACTTCCAAACGGCATCCGCCCAAGGTAAGGTTGTAACTTGCTTGCTGATTCAATCACTAATTATCGAGTGTTTTGCGATCGCAGCCTACAACATCTACATTCCCGTCGCCGATGACTTTGCCCGCAAAATCACCGAAGGCGTCGTCAAAGAAGAATACAGCCACCTCAACTTTGGGGAAGTCTGGCTGCAAGCTCACTTTGAAGAATCCAAAGCTGAACTCGAAGCCGCCAACCGCCAAAACCTGCCCATCATCTGGAGGCTGCTAAACTCTGTCGCAGACGATGCTAGCGTTTTGGGAATGGAAAAAGACGCCTTAATCGAAGACTTCATGATTGCCTACGGCGAAGCCCTGGGTAACATAGGGTTTAACAACCGCGACATCATGCGGATGTCAGCACAAGGCCTCGCAGCCTAATCAATTTGGAAATAAGGAATGGGATAAAAATTAAAAATTAAAACCTTTTAATTTTCCCTTCTTCCTTCTGCATTACAAGGTCTTGTACCCCAATAAAGTTGGAAATAAAGAACGGGAACTAAATTAAAAAAAATTAATTTCCCTTCTGACAACTAACAACTGACAACAGACAACTAACAACTAACAACTGACAACTAACAACTGTCAACTGTCAACTGTCAACTGTCAACTGTCAACTGACATCTTTCTTCTTCCTTCATTTGACAACTTAATGTTTGGTCTAATCGGTCACTTAACCAGCTTAGAACACGCCCAATCAGTAGCTAACGAGCTGGGCTATCCAGAATATGCCGATCAAGGGCTCGATTTTTGGTGCAGCGCACCGCCCCAGATAGTCGATCATATCACTGTCACTAGCATTACCGGGCAAAAAATAGAAGGCCGCTATGTGGAGTCGTGTTTTCTACCAGAAATGCTAGCCACTCGCCGGATCAAAGCAGCCACTCGCAAAATCATTAACGCGATGGCACACGCTCAAAAAAACGGGATTAATATCACTGCTTTAGGCGGCTTTTCTTCGATCATTTTTGAAACCTTCAACTTGCAGCAAATTAAGCAAATCCGCAATCTAAAGTTGGAGTTTGAACGCTTCACCACTGGTAACACCCACACGGCTTACATCCTCTGCCGCCAAGTAGAAGAAGCAGCCCCCAAATTGGGGATTGAACTTTCAAAAGCTACTGTGGCGGTTTGTGGTGCTACTGGGGATATTGGCAGTGCTGTCTGCCGCTGGCTGAATGTTAAAACTAATGTAGCAGAATTGTTGCTCATTGCCCGCGACAAAGAACGATTGCAAGATTTGCAATCGGAATTGGGACGAGGCAAAATCATGGATTTGGAAGAAGCTCTCCCCCAAGCGGATATTGTAGTCTGGGTAGCCAGTATGCCAAAGGGAGTAGAAATTGACCCGAAGACATTGAAGCAACCCTGTTTGTTGATTGACGGTGGTTATCCGAAAAATCTGGCAACTCAGGTTCAGCATCCCGAAATTTACGTACTCAATGGCGGGATTGTGGAGCATTCCCTCGATATTGAGTGGAAGATTATGAAGATTGTGAATATGGATGTGCCGGGCCGGCAGTTATTTGCCTGTTTTGCGGAATCCATGCTGCTGGAATTTGAAAAGTTGTACACCAATTTTTCTTGGGGACGGAATCAAATTACTGTAGAAAAGATGGAGCAAATCGGCGCAATTTCCGTTAAGCACGGTTTCCGACCTTTGATGTCATTTTGATGTAATTTGTTGAGGTTATTGGTTATTGAGGAAAGTTTTTCTGACAATAACCAGTAACTTTTTTTTGAGAGTTGAGAGTTAAGATTGTGTTCGATCGCACAACTCGAAGAAAAGTTTTTGGCAGCCAGCACAAAGAGTGCCCCTCGGTCAAAAATATACAGCTAACGTTTATTTAACAGACACGATCTAGTAGTCTATCGCTCAACTTATTCAATAGATTGAGCTGGCATCAAATTGTCCCCGCAGTTTTTGATGGTCATGACTTCGATGATTTTTTTGCCCATTGCTTCGGAGATGTCGAGAGCTTGGGAAAGTTCAACTAAGAAATCTTTTTCCTCGGTTGTGAAAACTCCATCTACCAAAACCAAATCTGTGGCAATTGCAAAAGCTGTTTCTCGAAGCTGAGCATTCAATGCGTTTTTAGCTGCGGCAAATACTTCGGCCGGAGTGTACTGACTGCTCAATTTCAGAACTTTCTTAAATAGTTCTTGGAAGTGTTCGCCAGAATAAGAGCCGAACAAGCGAATGTGATTGGCGGCAAGGGTTTGTCTTTCGGCTTCGGATATTTCACCGTCGGCGGCAACAGCTAAGACTGAAATAGCTGTCAAAGCTTCCGACGGACTGAGTTCGATCGCACTTGTATCGCTTTTTGCGCTTTGGAACAATTCAGCAGGGTTAGGTCTTTTGTGGCTGTGGGCGGGCATAGGGGTAGCTTAAACAGTTGACAGTTGACAGTTGACAGTTGACAGTTGACAGTTGTCACGAAGGAAGAAGGAAGAAGGAAGAGGGAAGAAGGAAGAGTTGACTGTTGAGCCGGGACAGTTGACAATCAAAAATCTTCACTCCCCAATCCAAAATCGTTTGACAGTTGACAGGAAAGCAGTTGACAGCTACCTGGAAGCAAGAGGATTGGATTAATGAATAGTCTGATTTTAATTTCTACCTACAAGAGTTCTGGCTTTAAACCAATTCTTTCTGGTAAAACTCTCGGATCAAGCAAAAATAGTGTAGCAAAAAACGAGGCTCAAGCCTCAGGTTTTCAACTCTGGTTGCGAAGCAAAGCACAATTCAAAATTCAAAACTTCCGATAAACCCTCTTTTTCAGCAACACCTGACAGGGTAGGATCGGGAAACAGTCGATCGACTTTCACGTTAAAAACCCTATAGAAATTATCAGCGTGGCAAACCCAGACCGCAAACCACTACTCCTAGATTTTGAAAAGCCACTGGCCGAACTCGAAACCCGAATTCACCAGATTCGCGAACTTGCCGCAGAAAACAGCGTCGATGTCACCGACGAAATTCGCAAACTCGAAGCTCGTTCCGCCCAACTGCGACAAGAAATTTTCAGCAGCTTGTCCCCCATGCAACGCCTGCAACTCGCCCGTCACCCGCGCCGCCCCAGCACCCTCGACTACATTCAGGCAATTAGCGACGAGTGGATCGAGCTCCACGGCGATCGGCGCGGGGGAGACGACCCCGCCCTCGTCGGCGGAATTGCCCGCATAGACGGGCGTCCTACAGTCATCATCGGCCATCAAAAAGGACGCGACACCAAAGACAATATCGCCCGCAACTTCGGGATGGCAGCTCCCGGCGGCTACCGCAAAGCCCTGCGGTTGATGGAACACGCCGATCGCTTCAGTATGCCAATTTTCACCTTTATCGACACTCCGGGGGCTTGGGCGGGCTTAGAAGCCGAACAGCTCGGACAGGGAGAGGCGATCGCCTGCAACCTCCGAGAAATGTTTCGCCTCGACGTTCCGATTATTTGCACTGTCATCGGCGAAGGCGGTTCCGGCGGCGCATTAGGTATCGGCGTCGGCGAGCGGCTGTTAATGTTAGAACATTCCGTGTATACCGTAGCCACCCCCGAAGCTTGTGCGGCCATCCTCTGGAAAGACTCCGGTAAAGCCAACTTAGCCGCCGAAGCCCTCAAAATTACTTCCTGGGATTTGAAAAACCTCGGCGTTCTCGATCAGATAGTACCCGAACCCGTTGGTGGCGCGCACTCCAATCCCCTGAAAGCTGCGGCTATGCTCAAAGGAGCTTTGTTGGAAAACTTAGCAGAACTGACACAGCTCACCGGCCAGCAGCGGCGCGATCTCCGGTATCAAAAATTCCGCGACATCGGTGTGTTCACTGAAAAGGTTGCTTGAGCCGATCGCTCCTTTGAGTTATTCGTTATGAATTACAAATTTCTTAACTTAACACTCATAACTAATAACTCAGACCTGACTGTTCTGCGAATCTGTCAGCAGTGTTATAATTTCTCAGGTGAGATCGGCTTAACAGTTCTTAATGTTTCTCTCATAATTAATTGTTATCACCCGCAGCAGACAGTTGTCTGATTTGCCGAAACAGACTGCAACACTTGACAGGTAGTTGCCGATCGAAAATATGCGAAAAGTAGTCCCAGATACCTTGGGAATGGGATCGAAGGTTGAGTAGTTCGCAGGCGTCAAGGTAGCACTTGACAACTAATTTCCGTGTTTTTCCGTAAAATTAGGAACTATCAGGACACTGAATGAACGATCGAACAACAAAGCAGGCTCTGATTACCGGAGCCAGCAGCGGTATTGGCAAAGCGACGGCTCTAGCGTTCGCTGCCGTTGGCATAAATCTGGCCTTAGTTAGCCGAGAGTCAGAAAACCTAGAAGCCGTTGCCGCCGCAGCCCGAGAATTCGGAGTGAAAGCAGAAGCTTATCCCTTAGACTTGGCAAAAATTGAGCAAGTGCAAAGCGGCATCAGCGCGATCGCAGCTCAATTCGGCCCCGTAGATATCCTGGTCAACAGCGCTGGCATGGGCTACACCGGCTCGTTGACCGAAACGCCCCTAGCCGACTGGCAGAACGTTCTAGACCTCAATCTTACTAGCGTTTGGCAGTGTATTTTAGGAATTTTGCCGGGAATGCGCGATCGGCGATCGGGAATCATCATCAACGTTTCCTCGATCGCAGGCACCCAAACCTTCCCCAACTGGGGAGCCTACTGCGTCAGCAAATTCGGTCTCATGGCTTTGTCCAAGACATTAGCCGCCGAAGAACGGGCTGGCGGAATTCGCGTCACAGCAATCTGTCCGGGTTCTGTCAACACTCCCATGTGGGACACAGAGAGCGTGCAAGCCGATTTCGATCGCAGCGCGATGTTAACTCCAGAAATCGTCGCCCAATCAATCCTGCACGCAGTTCAGTTACCGGCAAGTGCAGTCATTGAAGAAATGACGCTCATGTCCAACGCCGGAATTTTGTGAACTTGAGATTGTAGAAAGCTGGATTTTTATCGAATTCAACAATCTTTGAATCTCTCGTTCTATCCCTCAATCGAAAATCGAAAATCGAAAATCGATAGGTATATGCCGAATCGAAAATCGAAAATCGAAAATAGATTCATCCTCACACCAACTTTTTATGACAATTGCATCGAATAACGGTACGAACGGCTCAAACTCAATCTCAACTGACACCATGAAACAGCCCGCAACCGCCGATAACAACTTGCCCCGCATCGCCACTCGACCCGATCGCAATTCCTCCCACGGTCAAGAATCCAACGTTCCCGTAGCCTCAGAAATAGGTCAGGAAGAAATGATGGAAGCCGTTCGGACAATGCTGCTGGGAATAGGAGAAGATCCCGAACGCGAAGGATTGCTCAAAACCCCGAAGCGGGTAGCAGAAGCAATGCGGTTTCTCACCAGCGGTTACAGTCAATCCCTCGAAGAACTCCTCAACGGCGCTATCTTTGACGAAGGTCACAACGAAATGGTACTGGTGCGAGATATCAGCGCCTTCAGTATGTGCGAACACCATATGCTGCCATTTATGGGTCGAGTTCACGTAGCTTACATTCCCAACCAAAAAGTAGTGGGACTGAGCAAACTAGCGAGAATTGTCGAAATGTACAGCCGGCGATTGCAGGTACAAGAACGTTTGACGCGCCAAATTGCCGAAGCAGTTCAGACAATATTGGAACCACAGGGAGTGGCTGTAGTAATGGAAGCTAGCCATATGTGCATGACGATGCGGGGCGTGCAAAAACCCGGTGCTTGGACAGTGACGAGTGCGATGTTGGGCGTGTTTCAGGAGGAACAAAAAACTCGCGAAGAATTCCTGAATTTGATCCGCCACCAACCGGCATTCTTTTAGTCAGTTGACAGTTGACAGTTGACAGTTGACAGTTGACAGTTGACAGTTGACAGTTGTCGGTTGACAGTTGTCAGTTGTCAGTTGTCGGTTGACAGTTGTCATATCAAATCCGTTAGTGTCGTCCTGTATTCATCTCTCTCTTCTCTTCCTCTGCGTTCTCTGCGTTCTCTGCGGTTAAATCATTCCGGTACAGCCGGAATTGATATCAGTTGTCGGTTGTCGGTTAACAGTTGACAGTTGTGATTGGGCTGATGACTGCTGACTAATGATGACTTTTCACCAGCCCCAAAACGGGTACCGTACCACGTACAGTCCATAAATGGAGCTCCCAAAATTTTAGAGTGTTGTTCAAGCTGCCAGATTCAAGGCTGCAAGTAAATCTAAAATCTAAAATCTAAAATCTAAAATCTAAAATCGACTGACGATCGCCAAATAAGCTCATAAAATAGACGAGTGACTTATGGCTTGTGACTAAATGAATCCTATTAAATTCGGTACAGATGGCTGGCGCGGCATCATTGCTGACGATTTTACATTCGATCGCGTAGCGTTGGTAGCTCCCCTAGCAGCACAAGTTCTCGCACAAACCGGCGGCAATAATGCCAGTAGCGGCACTGTAATTGTCGGTTACGACCGCCGATTTCTGGCTGAAGATTTTGCCCTCGCAGCAGCTAAGGCAGTCCAAAACGCCGGATTTGACGTGCTCCTCAGCGAATCCTACGCCCCAACTCCGGCTTTTAGTTTAGCTGCCAAACAATTAAATGCTTTAGGTGCGATCGTCCTGACAGCCAGCCACAATCCCGGTGCATATTTAGGATTAAAAGTCAAGGGCGGATTTGGCGGTTCAGTTTCGCCCGAAGTTACGCAACAGATAGAAGCAAAACTCGAAAATCCGGCGGCACTTTCAGCAACTCCCGGAAAATTGGAAAATTTCAATCCTTGGCCGGCTTACTGCAAAACCTTGCGGGAAATGGTGGATATTGAAGCGATTAAGGGGGCGATCGCATCCGGGAAAATTACAGTATTTGTAGATGTAATGCACGGCGCGGCGGCGGGCGGATTAGCACAAATTTTAGAAGAAACTGTGCAAGAAGTCAACAGCGATCGCGATCCGCTGTTTGGAGGCGGTGCACCGGAACCTTTGCCGCGGTACCTGTCGCAATTGTTCCGCGTCATGCGGACTCACCAGCGAAAAGCATCTGGTTTGTCGATCGGATTTGTATTTGACGGAGATAGCGATCGGATTGCAGCCGTTGACTCTAGCGGAAACTTCCTCAGTTCGCAAATCCTAGTTCCTATATTAATCGAACACTTAGCCAAACGGCGCGGCTTCACCGGGGAAGTCATCAAAACAGTCAGCGGTTCCGACATCATGCCCAAAATTGCCGAACTTTACGGCTTACCATTGTTTGAAACGCCGATCGGTTACAAGTATATAGCCGATCGAATGTTAACCACCCAAGTCCTAGTCGGCGGCGAAGAATCCGGCGGAATCGGCTACGGTACGCACATTCCCGAAAGAGATGCTTTGCTATCGGCGCTGTATTTGTTAGAAGCAGTTGTCAAATCCGGGGAAGATTTGAGCGACATCTATCGCCGACTGCAAACAGAGACTAATTTTACTTCAGCTTACGATCGCATTGACTTGCATCTAGCAAGCATGGCAGAAAGAGCGCGTTTGCTGTCGCTGCTGCAAAATCAACCATTAACAGAAATCGCCGGCAAAGCAGTAGTAGATTGCAACAAAGTTGACGGATATAAATTCCGTTTAGCTGACGGAAGTTGGCTGTTAATTCGGTTTAGCGGTACTGAACCGGTGTTGCGGTTGTATTCGGAAGCTGCGACTTTGAAAGAGGTGATGCAAAACTTGAATTGGGCAAAGGATTGGGCGCAGAAAGGTTAAACAGTTGATGGTTGACAGTTGACAATTGACAACGAAAATCCAATCTAGGTTTTTGCTGTTAATTGTCCGCTGTTAAAATTTAATCGTCGATGAGTGATATCTTTACTATGATTATAAACAAAAACTTCAATGTTATCGGTGCGATCGGCGATATTCACACTGAGGAACAATTGCTAGAGAAAACCGTAGATTTTCTCAGATCCCAAAATGTTGACAATATCCTTTCTGTCGGAGATATTGTTGATGGTTTAGGTGACGCTAATCAATGCTGTGATATCTTGAGTCGCGAAGCAATTTTAACAGTTTCAGGGAATCACGATCGCTGGTTATTAAAAAATGAAATGCGAGATCTAAAAAATGCTACACAGCCAGATTCTCTTTCGGTTACTTCGCATTCATTTTTAAGTTCTCTCCCTGCAACTAGGGAATTTCCAACACCTCATGGTTTAGCACTTTTATGTCACGGGCTTGGGGAAAATGATATGGTTCGCCTAAAGCCTGATGATTATGGGTATGCGATTGAAGCAAACACAGATCTCCAAAACTTAATTCGAGATGGAAAATACAGATATGTCATCAATGGTCATACAAATCATAAGATGGTTCGACATTTTGGCAACTTAACTATTATAAACGCGGGTACGTTAAAGCCCGGGCATGAGCAGGGTTTTTTGGTCATTAATTTTGTCGGACAATTTGTACAATTCTACAAGTTTTTGGAAGATCGTGCGATCGCAGAAGCAGAAAAAGTTAGTTTGACCGCGCTAATATGCTAAAATCAGCTTTTCCAATATCTTGGTTAGTATCAATGCGTAAGTTTTAAGCGAAATTATGAATAATCGCAAATTGCTAATTGTGGCTACCAGCAATCCCGGCAAAGTTAAGGAAATGCAGGTTTATCTTCAGGATTTGGGATGGGAGTTGCAACTGAAGCCGGCAGAGTTGGAAATAGAGGAAACTGGCGAGACTTTTATTGCTAATGCTTGTTTGAAAGCTTCTGAAATCGCTAAAGCGATCGGTGAATGGTCGATCGCCGATGATTCTGGTTTAATGGTAGATGCACTCGACGGTCAACCTGGGATTTACTCGGCGCGCTACGGAAAAACCGATGCTGACAGGATATCTCGGCTTCTCAAAGAATTGGGAACCGAACCAAACCGGGGAGCGCAGTTTGTGTGTGCGATCGCGATCGCCCGTCCCGACGGTACAATTGCCCTGCAAGTAGAAGGAATTTGTCGCGGCGAAATCCTGCACTCTCCTCGCGGTACGGGAGGTTTCGGATATGACCCGATTTTCTACGTGCCTCAACAGCAACAGACTTTTGCGGAAATGACACCGGAAATTAAGCGATCGCACTCACACCGTGGCCGAGCATTCCAGGCTCTATTACCACAAATGGAGTCATTAGTCATTAGTTCGTAGTGCGGACTTCAGTCCGCTCTAAGACTGCGGACTCAAGTCATAACAAAAACAGTTCGTAGTGCGGACGCCAGGACGCTCTGAAACTACGGACGCCAGGACGCACTACGAACCTTACTTATTTATTGTGGTCAATTGACAGACGATCAATGCCCTGTTTGGCCAATGCCCCAGTATATTAGATTGCTTCCAGGTTCTTTTCTCCTGTCCGAATGCGGATAATTTGTTCTACAGGAGAGATGAAAATCTTGCCGTCGCCAATCTCGCCCGTGCGGGAAGCAGCGATAATTTTATCAACCACCATGTCAACCTGATCGTTTTCGACAACAATCTCGACCTTGAGCTTTTGCAAGAACTCAACGGTGTACTCAGAGCCACGATAGCGTTCTGTCATGCCCTTTTGACGGCCAAAACCTCTAACTTCAGAAACAGTCATCCCCACAATCCCAGCATTGACGAGTGCGATTTTCACTTCGTCAAGTTTAAACGGGCGAATAATAGCTTCAACCTTTTTCAAGTTTCTCACTCCTAACATTACTACTTTCGTTATATTACTTAATCGGCGTGACATCTTTTAAGATCGCTGCCAATAGCAAGTATTTTGTCAAATATACTACCTTATGTTGTACTCGCGATCGAACGCACGCCAACCTTTAACAATGTTCTCGGATTTTCCGGGGTGCGGGAGCTCGGGGATAGACCGATCGCGCTAGAGTGAAAAAGACCCAAGCCCTCCGTCGCCGATCTGCTAAAACAGAAAAAGAACGCAGGAGACAGGATTTTTCCCCGGTTTCCGCTTTGCACAAGTCAGATTTGCACGTATTGCTGAAAACTATAATTGCCAGAAGCGGTCAGTTAAACTATTCCTATGCACCCAGCTAGCCCTCCCCCTGACCGCAGCGGGCTTGATGCCCTACTGAGAAATCGCCCCTTCCTCACCTTGTGGACTGGCCAGTTGTTGGCCCAAGTGGCGGATAAAATCTTTTACGTATTGCTGATTATTCTGCTTAAAACAGGCGACTACCGACCCTGGCCCGTTTCTTGGCAACATTCGGAAAATTCGATGCTGTCAGCGGTGATGATCGCCTACACGCTGCCGGCGATCGTCTTTGGTTCGGCGGCCGGTATCGTGGTAGACCGCTTTTCCAAAAAGCAAATGCTGATCGGCTGCAACGCGATCCGAGCGGTGTTGATTGGATCTTTGCCGTTTTTGCCCAAAACTTTTGTGGTGTTGTTGGTACTCACGTTTTTAGTGTCTACCGTAACGCAATTTTTTGCTCCCGCAGAGGCGGCGGCAATCCCGTTGGCTGTGGGGCGAGAGGGACTGATGTCGGCAAATGCTCTGTTCGCCTCGTCCACAATGGGCGGGATAATTGTCGGAATGACGATCGGCGAACCGATATTTAGTTGGCTCAAACACAGTTACGGGCCAGCTTCTCAAGAGTTTTTCCTGGGCGGGTTGTACCTGATCTCAGCAGGTTTGCTCTACTTGATGCACATTAAAGAAAATCGCGGCGGTAGCAGTGGCAAAAATGTTCATCCTTGGCAAGACTTTAAAGAAGGTTTGCGGTATTTGAAGCACAATCGCCTGATTAGCAACGCGATGGTGCAGTTGACCATTTTGTATTCGGTGTTTGCGGCGCTGCAAGTTCTGGCGATCGCACTTTCGGGCAAAATAGGTCTCAAAGAAACTCAATTTGGGTTTTTGCTGGCTGCTGCGGGCATCGGAATGGTCTTCGGCGCGGCGTTTTTGGGCCACTGGGGCGATCGAATGCACAACAAACCTTTGCCATTAATTGGTTTCGTAATGATGGGTTTTGTGTTGGGAATGTTTGCCTTTGTCAGACAGCTTTGGCTGGGATTCGGATTGAGTGCTCTGTTCGGTTTTGGCGCTTCCTTAATTAACGGCCCGATGCAAGCTTTGATTCAAGAAAAAACTCCCGAATCTATGCGGGGAAAAGTTTTTGGCTTGGAGAACAATGCGATTAACATTGCCCTCAGTTTGCCTTTAGCACTGACTGGCCCGCTGACGGATGCTGTCAGCAAAGCCGTCGGGTCGGATGACCTCGGCTTGCGGATCGTGCTGCTGAGTTTGGGCTTTTTAGTTCCAGTGATGGGCCTGGCAGCTTGGTACCATACCCGCAAAGTATTAAAGACTTAAGAGTATCTCTAGATCCGACGTAGGGTTGAAACTGCGTCTACACAAACAATGTCCGCCGGACGCCAACGGTCGAAAATAAGGTAACTTTAACCGTCAGTTTTTTAACCAGCGGAGGCGGGTTTTGTCTGTGTCGCAGCGGTTTCCAACCGCCCGCTGTTCTGCTTCGGCAATTTTCCTGTTTCTTTCCTTCCTCTGCTGTTTCACAATTTCGCGATCGGACGATCGCACATCGCTCGCGAAACTTTTTGTAAAATATTAGCAGTTAAATTATCAGAGTTTGATTATTGAGATTAAAGTAGTATCCAAGCTTTCATTAAAAATCATAATTACTTTAAGGACGAAAATTCTGTGCAACTAAAAACTAAAGTAGCCGTCAAACGTGCAACTGGTGGATTTGCTTTGATCGACAGCTTGATCCGCCACGGCGTCAAGCATATTTTTGGTTATCCCGGTGGCGCAATTTTGCCGCTTTACGACGAGCTCTACCGCGCTGAAGAAAGCGGCGGGATCAAACACATTCTGGTGCGGCACGAACAAGGCGCAGCCCACGCGGCTGACGGCTACGCCCGCGCTACCGGACAAGTTGGGGTTTGTTTCGCGACTTCCGGGCCGGGTGCAACTAATTTGGTGACGGGGATTGCGACGGCCCACATGGATTCTATCCCGATGGTGGTTGTTACCGGTCAAGTTCCGCGTCCGGCGATCGGCACTGATGCGTTTCAGGAAACTGATATTTACGGCATTACTTTGCCAATTGTCAAGCATTCCTATGTAGTGCGCGATCCGAGAGATATGGCGCGAATTGTCGCTGAAGCTTTCCACATCGCGAGTACGGGACGCCCGGGCCCGGTGTTGATTGATGTGCCCAAGGATGTCGGTTTAGAAGAGTTTGACTATCTACCCGTGACACCCGGATCGGTGAGAATTCCTGGCTATCGCCCGACAGTCAAGGGAAATCCCCGGCAAATCAGTCAAGCGATTCATTTGCTGACGGAAGCGAAGCGTCCTTTGCTGTATGTGGGCGGCGGGGCGATCGCAGCCGGGGCCCACGAGGAAATTAAGGAACTCGCCGAGATGTTCCAACTGCCGGTGACAACAACGCTGATGGGCAAAGGTGCCTTTGATGAAAACCATCCTCTGTCTGTGAAAATGCTGGGGATGCACGGCACTGCTTACGCTAATTTTGCCGTTACGGAGTGCGATTTGTTGATTGCTGTCGGAGCTCGGTTTGACGATCGGGTAACGGGAAAACTAGACGAGTTTGCCGCGCGCGCTAAGGTGATTCACATCGATATCGATCCGGCGGAAGTCGGCAAAAATCGCGGCCCAGACGTGCCGATTGTCGGAGATGTCCGGCAAGTTTTGATGGATATGCTGCGTCGCTGTCGGGAAACTGGTGTTTCGGGAACTGCCGGACAAACTGGGGAATGGCTGCACAGGATCGATCGCTGGAAACAGGATTATCCGTTAGTTGTGCCTCATTACCCAGAGATTTTGTCTCCGCAAGAGGTGATTTGGGAGTTGGCGACTCAAGCGCCGAATGCTTACTACACAACGGATGTCGGTCAACATCAAATGTGGTCGGCTCAATTCTTAAACAACGGGCCGCGCCGCTGGATTTCGAGCGCTGGTTTGGGAACAATGGGTTTTGGGTTGCCGGCGGCGATGGGCGCGAAAATGGCGCTACCCAACGAGCAAGTGATTTGTATTGCTGGCGATGCTAGCATCCAAATGAATATTCAAGAGTTGGGAACTCTAGCACAATATGGCATTAATGTCAAGATTGCGATCGTAAATAACGGTTGGCAGGGGATGGTGCGGCAGTGGCAGCAGGCGTTCTACGGCGAGCGTTATTCGTCGTCGAACATGACTGTAGGGATGCCGGATTTTGTGATGCTGGCCGAAGCTTACGGCGTGAAGGGGATGCTGGTTTCGCGGCCGGATGAGTTGCAAAGTGCGATCGGTCAAATGCTCGCTCACGACGGCCCCGTGTTGATGAACGTGAAGGTAACGAGGGACGAAAACTGCTATCCGATGGTTGTTCCGGGCAAGAGCAATGCTCAAATGGTTGGTTTACCGGAACGCAGCAAGTTGGAATCTGCGGAGTTGATTTATTGTCCGAGTTGCGGCGCGAAGAATGTTTCGACTAATAAGTTTTGTCCTGAGTGCGGGACAAAAGTTTAAGTGAGTTTTGAGTGGGGACTTAGGCATTGCTTATTAGTCTCAACTTAAGGTCAAACTCAGTCACAGATTGCTAACGATCGCCGAGGTCTGATCCCCCCTAGCCCCCCTTAAGAAGGGGGGAACCGGAGCGATCTCAAAGTCCCCCTTCTTAAGGGGGATTTAGGGGGATCTGGCAAGAGGATAAAAGCGAGAGATACAAAGGTTTCAGACTTAAGTTGACACATATCGGCAATGCGATGTCCTTACCCGGCTCTGCTGTTTCACATTTAAAACCATGTCCGCTGGCATCGCATCGAGAGCTTGAATCTGTAATTTATAAGCATATTTTATGAGCCAGTGTCTAAACCCTGATTGCTTATTCCAAAACCCGTCGGGCTCTACAAAATTATGTCAAAAATGTGGGAATAAACTGCTATTGGGCGATCGCTACGCAGCCAAAAAAATTATTGGACAAGGGGGATTTGGGCGCACTTTTCTAGCTATTGACGAGTATAAACCCTCAAAACCTCCCTGCGTTATTAAACAATTCTACCCCCAACTTCAAGGCACTTCTAGTATCCAGAAAGCTGCTGAATTATTTGAGCTTGAAGCAGTCCGCCTAGAACAGTTGGGTAAACATTCTCAAATTCCCGAATTATTAGCATATTTTAGTCAAGATGAACGGCAGTATTTAGTCCAAGAATTCATCGACGGTGAAAATTTAGCCCAAACATTAAAATCTCATGGATATTTTAGCGAAACGCAGATTCGCAACTTGCTTAATAACTTACTGCCCGTATTCGAGTTCATTCACTCTCGCCAAGTTATTCACCGAGATATCAAGCCAGAAAATATTATTTTTCGGCAAGATGGTCAACTGGTTCTCGTTGACTTTGGTGCCGCGAAATATGCGACACAAACGGCTCTAGCGGTAACGGGAACGAGGATCGGGACGGCTGGATATACGGCACCAGAACAAGCCAAGGGCAAAGCTATTCATGCGAGTGATATTTATAGTCTCGGTGTCACTTGTCTGTGTCTGTTAACTGAGGTTGAACCGATTGATTTATTCGATGATAGCGAGTTTGAGTGGGTGTGGCGAGAACACTTAAAAACATCTGTCAGTTCGGAACTGGGTCAGATTTTAGATAAAATGATACAACCTGCTATTAAAAAACGTTATCAATCTGCTACTGAAGTTTTGCAGGATCTTGCTTCTCAATCACCTCAATTATCACCTCAAACACCTCCACCGCCACCAGACTCGCTTAAATCAGCGCAGGGTGTTGACTATACTCGTCTGCGGGATTTATTAGCAGCAGGAAAGTGGAAAGAGGCGGATCAGGAAACATTCAAGGTGATGTTAATAGCTGCTAGACGGGAGAAGGAAGGTTGGTTCGATACGAACTCGATCGAGAATTTTCCTGGCGATGATTTGCGGACGCTCGACCAATTGTGGGTAAAATACAGTCAGGGTCACTTTGGCTTTAGCGTCCAGAAAAAAATCTGGTTGGAAGTAGGCGGTAAAGTTGATTGGGATACTGAATGCAAGCTAGGCGATCGTGTCGGTTGGCGAAAGAGGAGAAAGGGGAGGAAAGGTTGGTTGGAGTACGATGATTTAACCTTTAATCTGGAAGCACCACGGGGTCATCTCCCGTCGTGTGCGCGTGTGTTTGCGTGGGGGGGAGAAGGATTGGGTTGGGTTGTTGGGGTGTTGGGGTGGTTGGGGTTGGTTGTGTGGTTCTCTCTTCTTTCGCATCAAGAGCTGTAAGCTGTAATCTATAGCAATTTCAGCCCCTTTTTAAGTATTTATTCTCGAACCTTTTTCTACGAAGTAATCGGCTTTTAGTCATTTCAATACCTGTTACTTACATTAATAATAAATGCCAACAAAAGTCAGAGATATCATTAAACAACTAGAGGCAGACGGTTGGTATCTAGCTAGAACGCGAGGAAGTCACCGCCAGTACAAACATCCTACCAAATCCGGTTTAGTTACAGTTCCCGGTAAACTATCTGACGATTTGGCTCCTGGTACATCCAATAATATTCTCAAACAAGCTCAATTCAAAGAAGTTAAAGAGCAACAAAAACCTAACGAAGTCGAAACCAATCATCAAGATGAGGATCTCAACTAATGCGTTATGCCATTGTCATTGAAAAAACACCCAATAACTATTCAGCTTACGCGCCAGATTTACCCGGATGTGCAGCCACAGGCGCAACCCTTGCCGAAATACAGCAGCAAATTAAAGAAGCGATAGAATTTCACTTAGAAGGATTGCGGGAGGAAGGTTTACCAATTCCCGAACCAACTACGCTATGCGAATATGTAGAAACACGATAATCTGGTGAAACCCGGTTTCTTGCTATATTTCTCGTCACTCAACGCAAAACTCGTAGAAACCGGGTTTCTCGCCCCCATGCTTAACCCGTGAACTTACGCACTAAGGCCAAAGAAACCGGGTTTTTTATATAATCTGTGGGTGACAACGAAAAATTTTCGTAAAAAAACCCGGTTTCTGAGATATGGGAAAATTCGCGGGAGTGATAAATGAATCTTTATTTGGGAATAGATTTCGGTACCACGGGCGCTCGATCGACAATCATCGACTCCCAGGGTATGATACATTGTGAGACAGCATATACTTTTGCCGACGCACAACCGCCGGAATTGCCCTCGGTGTGGCAAAACGCGCTGTGGGAGACGATCGAGCAAATCCCCCCAACCATCCGCAGTCAGGTAAGGGCGATCGCCCTTGACGGCACATCTTCCACTGTCATGCTGTGCGATACCGATGGTATACCCGTATGTGAGCCGATTTTATACAATGATGGGCGCGGTGCAGCGGTGACAGAGACGTTACGGGCGATCGCACCAGCCAACCACACAGTCTTAAGCGCTACATCGAGTCTGGCAAAACTGCTGTGGTGGCAGCATTTGGGCGGGCACGCACCATCCACCGCCCCTACGGTTTTCCTGCATCAAGCCGATTGGCTGGCGTTTTTGCTGCACGGAAAATTAGGAATTAGCGACTATCACAATGCGTTAAAACTCGGTTTCGATGTTGATACTTTGTGCTATCCCGATTGGCTGATCGAGGGAATTTCGGGCGCTGCAATGCCTGTTTTGCCGCAAGTTGTCGCGCCGGGTACGCCTGTGGGGGAAGTTAGAGCTCAAGTGGGCGATCGCTTCGGATTCCCACGCCATTGTACAGTTTGTGCTGGCACAACTGATAGCATTGCAGCATTTTTAGCAAGCGGTGTCAATTCACCGGGGGAAGCAGTAACTTCTCTCGGTTCAACTTTAGCTGTGAAACTGTTAAGTCATACCCGCGTAGATGATTCGAGATACGGAATTTACAGTCACAAATTAGGCGATTTGTGGTTAGTTGGAGGCGCTTCTAATACGGGAGGTGCGGTGCTGCGACACTTCTTTACTGATGCTGAGTTGGAGAGTTTGAGCAAAAAGATTGATGCTAAACAAGAGAGTTTGCTGGATTATTACCCATTGTTAAAAAATGGCGATCGCTTTCCAATTAATGACCCGAATTTGCCGCCAAAACTCGAACCGCGTCCGACTGATTCAGTGGAATTTCTGCACGGTTTGCTAGAAAGCATCGCGCGGATTGAAGCGCGGGGATATCAATTATTGCAGGAGTTGGGCGCAACTCCTTTGACAAAGGTTTATACGGCTGGCGGTGGCGCCAAAAATGCGGCTTGGAGTGCGATTCGTCAGCGTTATTTGAAAGTGCCTGTTGAAACGCCGATTCATACTGCCGCTGCCTATGGAAGTGCGTTATTGGCAATGCAGGGAAGTCAATCAATTTGAGATTTTTGATTGGAGGATTGGGGAGCATTTCTATGAGTGCAAGGGCGAAGCATTTCGGCAGACAATTTATTAGTGAGAATCAGAGATTTACTACCGAAATGCTTCGCGCCTACGAATATATTTGCCAAATTAAATGCACTCAAACATTCTGATATATTGTGTGAAGTTGTTATTCCTAAAAATCAAGGACAATGGCAAAGCTACCTGATGACATCCTCAATACAATTTTCAGTTTACAGCGACGGCTAGTGGAAATCCTCAACGAAACAACCGCCACAGAATATATATTCATGCAGCAGTTTGGCGAGACAGAAGCGACACTCCCCGAACTAGAATCTCTGGATAATATTAAGGAAAGGTTGAGAACCTCTTACAATCGTTTGTACAGGCTTTTGCAGCAGGTGACAGAATCTCAACCCGCTGCGACTGCGGATACGCTAAACTTTTTGTATGGAACGATAGAAGACGGAGAGGCTATTGTCGATGCCTCAGCAGCAAGCATTCAAGAAATCAAAATGGATTGGAACTTACGATGAATCAACAACCTAGAATCCCCGATGCTGAAACCAGAAAGCGACACGTTGAAAATATCCGTGAAGTCTGCCGACAGTTGGACGCTTTTAATTTGAAGTTAGATGAAGCGATTGCCATATTTGAAGCTGACAACCGCCGCCAACGTCGAGAACGTTTGGCGGGTAAATACAGGCGTGTGGAATCTCAGGTAGTCGAATAAGATATAAAATGTTGGATCATTTTAATAAGTATTTTAGGAACAGGCAAGATGCCTGTTCCACAAAGAGTGAATTTTTTTGTGGAACAGGCATCTTGCCTGTTAATAAAGAAGGGCGCACAGATTTGATATGATGCTAATTTTGGCGTACTATCCACACTAAAAATCCCAATATTCGATCGACGGGAGGTAGGGGATAGTCGGTAAGATCGATCGTCACTATTTGCCCTTCCAGCTTGAGAAACCGCCAAGCTGTGCCGCTGGAAACGCTGCCGTAGATGGCTGAGATCGATCGACCTTTCGCTTCATTAAACCTCTGGGCGGCCACCATTTCAGCAATACATTGACCCAAACCTACTTTCAAATCTCCTTTTTTCGCTTCTACCATCACAATTGCTGGGGCCTCAACGTCTAATTGTTCGGGGGAAAGACTGATCAGAAAATCGCAGACTCCTGTAAGTCCAACAGCAGCATCGACATTAAATTCTTCACCCGAAAACACGCTGATTTGTTGGTTCAGAATGTTGCGAACTTCCAGCAAGACAGGGTTGATAATAGCTTCTGAACGGGCTTTTTCGGTGCTGGTAGCGATCGCCCAAGGCAAATTTGTCTCCAGCATGGTCTGCAAAACAGTCGTGGGTGCGATCGGCTCAATTTCCGGCAAAAATCTGATTCCTTCAACTACTGTAAGATTGAAGGCTTCTTTAACTTTACCAAGCGTTGTAAATTGACTGTAAGGCATAAGAGTTTATGTTATGATTTCTGCTTTCTACTTGGAAAATCCGGCGGTTGAAACCGCGTCTACACAAACGATGTCCGCCGGACGCCGACTGAAGAAAACAATGTAATTTTTACCGCCATTTTTACCGCCCATTCTTCAACCCGCGCACCATCCGGGTTTTGCCTGTATAGACGCGGTTTCAACCGCAGGGTATTCTATCACACTCGCTGCAACTTCGCTGTTCTCGGATCGATGATTTTGCGGCCCAAACCTGTAAACTTAATTGCCAGATTAGTTTTATCACCCACTCCCAAAACGTGGGTAATTTCTCCGACTCCAAAAGCATGATGAAAAACTCGTTCGCCCGTTTTCCACTCTGACGGAGAACTTCCAGAATTAGCTGCTGAATTATTAGTCTTTCCCTGGGATGCAGCCGTTTTACCAGTCTTAGTTTTCTTCGTACTTCCAGCCAGCAAATGTGTTGGTAACTCGCCCAAGAATAGCGAAGGCGTACAGTGTTCGCGGTATCCTCCCCAGAGGCGGCGTTCGCGAGTGTGAGTGAGAAATAGCAATTCCTGGGCGCGAGTGATGCCGACGTAGCACAAACGGCGTTCTTCTTCAATCGCTTTCGGGTCATCCAAACTGCGGAAATTGGGAAATAAACCCTGTTCCATTCCGACTAGAAATACTACGGGAAATTCTAACCCTTTTGCTGAGTGCAGCGTCATCAGCGATACGCGGGAATCGTCTTCTTTCAAGTCATCTAAATCGGATGCTAAAGATGCTTTGGCTAAGAATGATGTGAGGGTGGGTTCTTCGTTTTGTTCTTCAAATTGTAGCACCGCGTTGTACAATTCTCGAACGTTTTCGATCCGGTTTTCGGCTTCTTCGGTTCCTTGGTTTTTCAAATCGTCAATGTAACCAGAATCTTCGATAATTCCTTGGACAATTTGCGACGCGGGCGTGGTTTCAAGTTTTTGTTGCCAATGGTGAATCATTTGGGCAAATTTAATAATAGCTTTTGCCGATCGCCCTGCGAGGGTATTTACAGAAGACTCATCGCTGAGAATTTCCCACAACGGAATCCCCAACTGGGTTCCAGCATCTTCGATTTTACCAAATGTGGTGTCGCCAATGCCGCGGCGGGGAGTGTTGATGATGCGTTTGAGGCTGACGCTATCGTCGGGATTGGCGATCGTCCGCAGGTATGCTAGGATATCTTTGATTTCTTTGCGATCGTAAAACTTCAGCCCGCCGACAATATTGTAGGGAATATCCAAGTACATTAACGCTTCTTCAAAGGAGCGAGATTGAGCATTTGTGCGGTAGAGAATCGCAAAGTTACTGCCGTGTTCGTATTCCGAGTTTTGGCGCTTCAGCGTTTGAATTTGACCAGCCACAAATTGTCCTTCATCTAACTCGTTGTCAGCGCGCCACACCACAATCGGAGATCCGGGTTCGCGAGTCGGGCGCAGAACCTTCTCGATGCGTTCGGTATTGTGTTCGATCAAGTGGTTGGCGACTTGCAGGATGTTTTCGCGCGATCGATAATTCTCTTCTAATTTTACCATTGTCTGAGTCTTCTCGTCCGAAAAACCGTCGCCGAAATCCTGTTGAAATTCCAGCAAGATGGTATAATCTGCCATCCGAAAACTGTAGATTGATTGATCGACATCGCCCACGACAAAAATCGAGCGGTTTTGCCATTTATCAAACAGTTTCGGGTCAACATTATTCGTGACTAACATCCGAATCAAATCGTATTGAGTGCGGTTAGTATCTTGGTATTCGTCTACTAAAATATGTCGAAACTTCTGATGCCAATAATTTAAAACTTGCTCGTTTTGGCGCAGAAGTTTCACGGGAACGAGAATTAGATCGTCAAAATCTAAGCCATTGTTAGCTGCTAAAGCATCTTGGTAGCGGCTGTAAACATCGGCAATGATACGGCCTCTGTAATCTGGTTCTGCTGCTAAGTATTCTTGAGGCGACCAACCTTTATTTTTAGCGTTGCTGATGGCGTAGCGGACTTTTCGCGGGTCAAATTTCTTATCATCGAGGTTGAGGACTTTGGTGACGATTTGTTTGACGAGAGTTTGAGCATCTGACTCGTCAAAAATCGAAAAATTCTTCTTCCACTGGCGGCCTTTTTCATCTTGATATTTCTCAATGTCGTAGCGGAGAATGCGGCCGCACAGAGAGTGAAAGGTTCCCATCCAAATCTGTTTGGTAATTCTGTGGTAAATTTGCGATCGCAATTTCGTCTGTATTTCCGGCGCTAAATCTGCCAAAGGTTTGCCATATTCCACTTCAGCTTGCTGAGTCGCCAGCAATTTCTCAATTCTTTCTTTCATCTCCCTAGCAGCTTTATTCGTAAATGTCACCGCCAGAATATTTTCAGGATCGACTCTGTGGGTGCGTACTAAGTTAGCTACGCGGTAAGTTAGAGCTCGGGTTTTCCCAGAACCGGCGCCTGCTACTACTAACAGCGGCCCGTTGTAATGGACGACTGCTTGGCGCTGGGATGGGTTGAGGTGGCTGAGGTGATCGGTAGTTTGAGTCATAGTTGGATAGTTAGTTGTTGGATTTTTTTAAGGGATAAATAATACTTAGTGTTTGATACGGGGAGTTTTTTTAACGTAGAGCGCGATCGCCCTACAATATAATATCAGTTTAAGTTAATTATCTGCATTTTTTTTTGTTTGTAGTCGGGACTTTAGTCCTGATTTGATTATAAACCGGAGAGCGGACTGAAGTCCTCACTACGAACCTTAAGAAGGACTGAAGTCCTCACTACGAACCTTAAGAAGGACTGAAGTCCTCACTACGAACCTTAAGAAGGACTGAAGTCCTCACTACGAACCTTATCCAGTTTTAGTTTTTAACGTTTAAATATTTGTTTTATCCAAATTGCAGCTAATATTCCCAAACCGATCCATATGGCAATAATTACAGCAGCGGCTGTCCGATTTATCGGTTTTCCTCGCTCTATTTCTGCGGCGGCTTTTTCCCGACACTCGGCTAAAACCTGTGGCGGAATCATCTTGATTACCAGCCAAATTCCTAATGGTACAATTATTAAATCGTCTAAGTAACCGAGAATTGGGATGAAGTCGGGAATTAAGTCGATCGGGCTAAAAGCATAGGCAACTGTAACACCTGCTAAAACTCTCGCATACCAAGGCACTCTCTGGTCTCTACTGGCTAAATAAACAGCGTAAGTTTCTTTTTTTAGTTGGCGGGCAGCTTGTTTTAAGGATTGCATATAAAAACTAATGACTAATTGGGCATAGGGCATAGGCAAAACCGGGCATAGGCAAAACCGGGCATAGGCAAAACCGGGCATACCTCGGCACGCTTGAGAACCGCTATAAAAACTAATGACTAATGACTAATGACTAATGACTAATGACTAACGACTAATGACTAATGACCAATGACTAAAATTTTTAGTTGCTAAAAACGTAACAGGCTGAATCTTTAGCAATTCCAGTGCGAAGGTCAAGTATATCATCTGTTGTATGTGAGGAGCATCGAGTTTATGAATTCAAATTTGCAACGCAATACTAGAATCAATTTTCGCAGTCTGCTAACAGCGTTATGTTTAACCTTAACTCTCGTGAGTTTTGTGAGATTAGATCCGGTACAGGCTCAAGAACAGCGGATCAGAACGCTAACAGTTACTGGGCGCGGGATAGAAACAATTCCCACTACTCAAACTCAAGTTAGTTTGGGAGTTGAGGTGCAGGGAAAAACGGCGGCCGAGGTGCAGCAGGAAGCGGCAAAGCGATCGTCCGCTGTGGTAGAATTGCTGCGATCGCGCCAAGTAGAAAAACTCGAAACTACCGGCATCTCCCTCAACCCGAATTACAGCTACGAAAACAACCAACAGCGCTTAATAGGGTATACTGCTACGAATACCGTTAGTTTTCGCATCAATACTCAATCTGCCGGCACTTTGCTCGACGATGCGGTGAAAGTCGGAGCAACCCGAATTCAAGGTGTGAGTTTTGTGGCCGCCGAAAGTGCGATCGTCCAAGCTCAAAAACAAGCACTCAAAAAAGCAACTCAAGACGCTCAATCGCAAGCAGATGCAGTCTTAAACTCGCTCAACTTCAAGCGGGGAGAAATTCTCAGCATTCAAGTCAACGGTGCTTCCGCGCCGCCTCCCATCAATCGCAGAGACATTGTTGAAGCTCGCGGTAGTGCTAATTTTGGATTATTTCCAACCCCAGTAGTGGGAGGGGAACAGCAAATAGAAGCTTCTGTTACTTTGCAGATTAGCTATTAATTCAGGGTTCGTAGTGAGGACTTTAGTCCGCAGAATTTGATGCGGACTAAAGTCCTCACTACGAACCAGTTTTAGGATATTAATTTGAGCGAATATAAGATTAATTTTAAATAGGAAGTTCGATCGCAAATTCAGTACCTTTCCCGGGGATAGACTTGCAGAACAATTGACCGCCGTGCTTGTCGCTCACAATCTGCTTAGCAATCGACAATCCCAGCCCAGTGCCCTTACCCACCGCTTTTGTGGTAAACAAAGGTTCAAACAAATGTTGTTGAATCTCCTCCGTCATTCCCAACCCGTTATCGGCAATTCGGACGATCGCACTTTCGCGCAAAACTTCCGTGGTAATGGTAATATTTAGAGGACGCTGGTCTTTTTCCCAACCCTCTTCCACAGCATCGATCGCATTTGCTAGCAAATTCATAAACACTTGGTTCATAGGGCCTGGATAGCATTTAATTAGGGGCAAATTACCGTAGTTTTGGATAACTTCAATGGCGGGGCGACATCCTTGATCCTTGAGTCGGTGTTTTAACAGCAACAGCGTACTATCTAGAGTTTGGTGCAGATCAATCGCGCTCACACTATCTCCATCCGAACGAGCAAAGTTTCGCAGCGACAGCGAAATATCTTTAATGCGCTCAGTGCCTACTTCCATGGAATTCAACAAGTGAGAAAAATCCTCGATCACAAACTCCAAATCTATGTCTTCAATCTTGCTAGCGATATCTGATGGAGGTTCAGGATAATATTTTTGATAAAGGCTAAGAAGTTCTGTAATCTCAGTAAGATATTCCTTTGCAGGCGCAATGTTGCTGACCATAAAACTCAGCGGGTTGTTAATTTCATGGGCGACTCCCGCCACGAGTTGTCCCAGGGCGGACAGTTTTTCTTGCTGCACTACCTTGACTTGGGCTTTTTGTAAAGCGCAGGTGCGTTCTGTAACTTGCTGTTCCAGATTGTCGGTCAACTCTTTGAGCCGCCAGTGAATGTTAACTCTCGCAATTACTTCGTCTTGTTCAAAAGGTTTTGTGATGTAATCCACCGCACCTAATGACAATCCTTTCATCTTACTTTCGGCATCTGCTAAAGCAGTCATAAAAATGACTGGAATTGCCTTTGTTAGCTGGTTCTCTTTAATTCGGCGACAGGTTTCAAAGCCGTCGATTCCCGGCATTTGCACATCTAGCAAAATTAGTTCGGGAAAAGGGTTTTTTGCCGAATTGACCGCACATTTTTCTAGCATAGCGAGCGCCGATTCTCCATCCACGGCTACCCGCACTTTGTAGCCTGCTGTTTTTAAGGCTTGCGACAGCACAGACAAATTGGTGGAACTGTCATCTACTATGAAAATAAATTTTTTATCAGACTCAATCATGATTTTTCCCCCTTAAACTTTTGATAAATGTTCTTGAATCAATGCCCGCAGCTCTTTGACTTGAAAACCTTCTGCCAAAACGAGTATTTTTTGGGCAAAAATCGCGTGTTCTGGATTCGCTGTTTGGATTTCCTCGGCAATCTCGATTACCGCATCTAAATCGCCAGATTGAGCTTGTTCATCTAATAACTGTAAAATCTCGATCGCCGGAATCTGCATTTCATTTGGCATCGCATTTTGCGCTTTTTTACGCGCAGTTACTGTGTCGTCATATACCCAGTCCAATTGCAAATATTTTTGAAGTAAGCCTAGCAATACATCTGCTTGTACTGGTTTTGGCAAAAAATCATTTCCGCCTGCATCCAGGCTCTTTTGGCGATCGATCTCAAACACGCTTGCAGACGACACTAGCACGATCGCATCTCGCAGTTGAGGATGAGTGCGGATTTCGCGCAAAAACCCGAATCCGTCCATCACCGGCATCGCTAAATCGGTGAGGATTAAATCCGGTGCGGTGGCTAAAGCGATATCGAGTCCTTCCTTACCATCAGCCGCTTCAATCATCTTAAAGCCGATCGGTTCCAGCAAGTTCACCAGCACCGCACGATTTTCCCACCTGTCATCCACCACCAAAATTTTGCGTTTGTCGCCTTCGTAGCCCAAAACAGCCCCCAGTTCGACAATTCTCGAACTCTGGGCCCAATTTTGCGCCTCGGGGAGTGACACTTCAAAGGAAAAAATACTGCCAACTCCTGCACGACTGTCGATCGCAATTTCACTCTGCATCAAACCCACAATCTTTTGACTGATCGCAAGTCCCAATCCAGTACCTTCCGATTGTTTTTTCACATCACCTACTTGCTCAAAAGGCAAGAATATTTTCTGAACTTGTACTGCGGTCATTCCCGGGCCTGTATCTTCAACTCGAAAGCTAATTTTGTATATTTTTTCAATTCCATCTAACGGAGAAATTGAATCGGAAAACTCAGCATCTTTAATCACATCAACCTGAAAAACAACTCCACCTTTTTCCGTAAACTTAATCGCATTTCCCAGCAAATTTAGCAGCACTTGGCGCAAACGTTTCTCATCACCGCAAACCCCCGTCGGGAGTTGCGAATCAATCTGCAAATCAAAGGTAATTGCCTTTTCATGAGCGCGAATCATGCAGATTTCGGCAACACCTTGGATGAATGAAGGTAGGTGAAAAGCTGTGGGATGCAATTCGAGTTTCCGGGCTTCAATTTTCGACAAATCCAAGACATCATTAATCAGCGTTAGCAGGTGCGAACCGCACTGATAAATGATATCAACGCCGCCGCGTCCTTTTTGCGTCATGGGTTCGCTGCGCTGGAGAATTTGTGCGTAGCCTAAAATGCCGTTGAGGGGAGTTCGCAATTCGTGGCTCATGTTAGCCAAAAATTCGCTTTTAGCGCGGTTAGCACCGTCTGCCATTTCTTTTGCTTGTTTGAGTTCTACAGTGCGTTCTTCGACCCGCTTTTCGAGTTCCGCGTTGGTATTTTCCAGGGTTGTAAAAGAGTCGCGCAGTTGCTGCGCCATATCGTTGAAGGATTCCGAAAGCACGCCGAGTTCATTCTTACCGGAGACTTCCACAGTGCGATCGAATTTCCCGGAGGCGAAATCCTGTGATGCTTTGCTCAATAGTGCGATCGGCTCAGCAATCAGGCGGGAAGTATAAAAACCAACAATCGTCGCCACAATTAAAGCGCCGATACAGAATAGAATCGTGGTGCGAGTATTAGCATTAATTTGCCCCATGAAATCCGATTCAGGAACCGCCACAACTACCAACCAATCCAATCCCCACTCATCTTTCCAGGGTAAAACTTGGACAAACTGCTGTTCTTTATTCAGCAAGAAATCAAGCTGTTGATTATCTTTAATATTTTTGAGATCGCCAAAATGCTTAACTAAATATTGAGATGTCGATCGGATCAGCACATCGCTACTTTCTGATGCGTTTAACCGTTTAGGCTTGCCATCAATCAATTTAAAAGGTTGCTCGGTGCTGGAACTCGCAACAATTAGCCCGCTGCGTTCCAAAATAAACGTTTTGCCCGATTTACTGACTTTCAATTTACGCAAAAAATCGCTAATTTCCGAAAGACGCTGGTCGATTACGATGACACCAATTAGTTGATTGTTCTTGTCATAAATCGGTCTGTTTGCAGAAACAGACAGAGGATAAGGCGTGGTTGTCCACTGATATAAAACCCATGTCTGTTTTCCAGCTTTAACCGTGTTTGAGTACCACGGTTCTTTCTCGAACTCAAAATTTTTAAATATCTCAGCAAGCTTAGTGGGATTGCCCTGACTATCTGTATTGTAAAAGTAATGATCTCGATTGCCACGTTGCTTTGGATTGCTGATGCCAGAAATAATATTTTGATCTGTTTGATATCCAGCACCCGCATACTCGCCTCCGGGAGCACCAAAGCTGATGTAGCCGACATGAAACAATTGCATTTGTTTCCAGAAGAAACGAGCCATATTATCTAAATCTTTGGGATCTAGCAATCCCACGTCAAAAGCATCACCATTCACCTGAGCAAGGTGGCGTGCTGTGTCGAGTTGACCGTCTAAGTGCTGGTCAATGCGACTGCTGACTTCTGTCCGCAGTTGAGACGCCAAATCGTTGACTGCTTTCTGTCCGTTGCGAAAAGATAAGTAGCCAACAATACCGACCGCCCCCATGATTTGTAACACGAAGGGGACAATCAAAACAGCTCGCAGCGGCGCGCTACCTATGAGTTTGTTAAAGATTGAAGCCTGGGATGATGGCATATGACAATTCGCTATTGCAGCGAGGCGGATATTCTTTTTGCTCGACTACACTTAGGCGAGCTGTTTTTTTATAGACATCGATCGGGCGATCGCCTTTATTTGAGTATCACCTAATTTGTGGTTATGTATCGATATTAACCCAAAAATGGTTTAAGCTAATATTTTTCCCAATGAATTTAATACCTCGCCCGCACAGCAGCACTTCTAGAAGTTTCTCTAAGTTCCTCGGAGAAACCGGGTTGATGAGGTAAGCGCGTTTTTGAGGTGTTGTTCGCGCTGTCCTGGTAAATAAATATCAGGGAATTCTCGTAGGATTTGTGCCGAATTGATACTTGAAGTTTGGTGGCAAATACTTAAGTACATAGAATCGGATAAGTGCGATCGAGAGTTGTTTGGGCGATCGTATATTTAAAGTAAAATAAAAGAGAAAGTCCGTGCAGAGTGCCTCCTCTTTTTGAGCGCCACACCTAGGGATTAGGACATCTGAGTTTCAAAAAGTCTGCTTTGATCCAACCTTTGTACTCACTTGCTCTCAATCTTGTCGTCAAATACCAGACATTTCCTTCACTATCTTTGCGACTGAGTGGAGATACGACAGCACTTTTATTTTGGTCATCATTAGCGACAATGACTAGATTTCCTACCGATACAGTGCCTACAACGCTAAAAATGCTTCCCGCACCCGATCTGATATTAACTTGTGAGCCAATATCTTCACCTACAATATCGGCAACGCAGCTTTTGTCTGTGATAGATTGAGCGCTGACACTTTGAGTAAATTGTGGAGCAAATATAGTGAGAGTGGCGATTTCTACAAATACGAAAACGCAAATTTTTACAGGTTTCATGAGTTGAAGATGAGCGACAATCAGAGCTTGCTTGAGTGCATCGTGGTAGATATCTTGAACTGGCATCGCGAGGCGAGGTAATTTGATATTCTACATTTTAGCTCAAGTGCGATCGCCCGGGAGCTGCATCCCAATCGCGATCGCACGCATATCCAATCCGGTACCTCACTGCCACAAACGAGCGTTCCTCATAATGGAATAGACATTATCTGATTGACCCACTCCTCGGCGTTAGAAGCTTCCCAGACTAAGATGAGTGCATCAATAGCCTCGCTAATTGGGAGATTTTGAGAAATAATCAGAACTCCTGAACTGTTTTGCGACAGTATGAACTCACCAAACTCGATCGGCATAGTCTTGCGATCGTGCGTTACAAGAACTCTGCCATCTCGCGCTGTAATTGCCAAAACTTCCTCGTCTTTCTTGCCTTCAAATCCTGCTGCGTTGGCTGACTTAAAATCTATATCTGCTTCTCTGCGGATGGTGCCAGCTACAATTGCTTGCTTTAGATCGGCATCTGCCTGAAATCGAACTTTCATCATAATGCGCCTTTTTTCCGATTTTGAGCAGTTATCAATTGTTGGTACAGAAGTGGACTTTTTTGTCTCAAAGACTGTTGCAATTCCTTAAATTCTGCTTCACCTTCTTCTAAGTACGCATCAACGATTTCTCGGTTGGCAAGATAAAAGGCGATCGCACCATAAACCTGTTCTAGCGAAAGAAGTGGAAAATTTTGGGCAATGCTTTCGGGTGCTTCTCCATTCAAGAAGGAATAAACGACTGAATCGAAGGAAATGCGAGTTCCTTGAATCCAATACCCTCCGTTGCGTTGTTCGATATACTGCTTTGTTGGACTGATGGCTAGTGTCATAGGGATCATCGCTGCTTTTTATCTAGATTTTAAACGAATTAGATGAGATAGTTAGATTGGCGATCGCCCTTCGCTGCATCCCAAAGTACGCGCGAGCAAAGCTATCACGTAGGGAATCGCGCATCCCATCCCCACAGCCCGCCACAGACGCAGGAATCGCCCCCAACTAAGCCTGCCAATCCAATTACTGCCGGATCGGATCTCGAAGTGCCCGAGATCGACTACAGTAAACACAAAATATTATTGGCGGTGATTTAAGTGATTGAGACTTTAGCAACAGGAATCGCAGCAGCCGGTTCGCTGCTGGCATTGGGCGGATTGGGCCTAGAGTTGAACTATCGCCGGACTGGGAGTGCAAATAAACTAGAACTTACAGCCGGAGAATGGCACTTAGCTATAAACGAACCCAACCGCTATCTGTTGGTTGGCGAAATGGAATTCCGCAATCTGACACAGCGGTTCGAGATTATGTTGCCAGATGTGCGGGCTCAGGTGAAACTGCTGTCAGACGGAAGTTTAGACGGCGTGACTTCCCAGACAAAAGTCATTCCTTGCCACGAAGACGCAGAAGCAAGAGCAGACGATTACTGGTTCGGCTATATTGTTAAAGCCAAAAAAACCACGAAAATTAAAGTTTCCGTAGACATTCAAGGGCAAGATTTAACCAAATTGCAGTCAGCTTGGGTGCAAATACATTTCATCACCTACGGCCCAAGCGGGCGCATCCCCAGAGTCCGCAACGTAGTAGTCCCGCTGCAATTTCCCAACTCGGACACCGTACCCACAGCCCGCAATGTCGGCGTTGCAGAAGTCTTCCCAATTCGCACCCACATCCTCGCCGAACTCGACAATCCCGTCGAAATTGTCAAGCGTTACGTGTTACCGCGCGCCAACAAAGGCGATATTGTCGCCCTCGCAGAAACTCCCCTAGCCTTAATGCAGGGACGCTACCGCCATCCCAGCGAAGTCAAACCCGGATGGGTAGCTAAGCGAGTCTGCTTGTTTTTCTTGCCGATGTCGAGTTTGGCCACGGCTTGCGGAATGCAGACATTAGTTGATGTAGTTGGGCCTTGGCGTGTAGTGGCCGCATTTGCGATCGGCTCTATAGCTAAAATATTCGGTAAACCGGGAGTCTTTTACCAACTAGCAGGGGAACAAGCCAGACTAATTGACGACGTTACCGGGACTTTGCCTCCCTTCGACCAATTTATTGTCCTCGGCCCGGACAATCCGCAGCAAGTTGTAGAAGAAATTCAACGAGAAACCGGACTTGCGGCGGCGATCGTAGACGCTAATGACTTGAAAGCAGTTAAGATATTAGCAGCGACCTCCGATTTATCGATCGCATTTTTAGAGCAAGCCTTACGCAGCAACCCCGCCGGGAATGCTGACGAACGAACACCGGTTGTGTTAATTCGACCTCTGCCACAGAAATCTTGAGTTGAAGACTGAAAATTAAAAAATCAAACTAATGATTTGAAATTTTTAATTTTAGATCGATCGAGAAAGGTGAAGAATTAAAAGTTATAAGTTTAAAACCCAAAACTTCCCTGACTCTTCCCCTTTCTTAAAGATATTGGATTTTTTAATTTTTCTGGTGCAGTTTCGTGCTATTACGGTTCTCAACTTTCGTGAGGGACTCGCCCACAAAAGCGTGTCAACTTAAAGCTAAAAGCCTTTGTATATGTTGTTTACCGCTGAGGCCAGATCCCCCTAAATCCCCCTTAGGTCGGGGGACTTTGAGAATGCTCCTGTCCCCCCCGACCTAAGGGGGGCTAGGCAGGGCGGTTTTATTGTCGTCAGACAAATTAGGTACGTAGTTGGGCTTGGGCCCTCTTTCCTAATATTATAAAGAGCGCGCTGAAGCGCAACTACGTACCTTGACTCAAACGCGAGCCGACCTTTGAGCGATAATTTTGGTAGTTTGAGATTTCCTATCCTGACAATAAAACCACCCTACTTCTTAAGGGGGAGTAGGGGGCAAGCTAAGGGGGGATCTGGCCTTAATCACTGGACAGAAGACCAGCACTACGTTTGACATTAAGCTGACATCAATAACCAATAACCAATAACCAATAACGAATAACCAACAACCAATAACCAATAACGAATAACCAATTTATACCTTACTTGAGAATTTCTATATGACTTCATTTCCCTCCCAAAACCAAAACCAGGTTGTGATTCGCCCGTTTCAGTACCGCGACATCGAAGCGATGGAACAATTGTGCGCGGAAACAGCCGAACAACCAGAAAAACGCAAGGGCGCAAGCTGCGACTTGGTACTAGGTAAAAAGTTTCAGCAGATTCGTCGCTGGTACGGACTGCTAAAGCTGTTTAGCTTGTTTCCCAACCCTTGTCAGTCCATGTTTCGAGCCCATGTTGCCGAAGAAGAGGGGACAGTTAAGGGCGTAATTCAGATTTCTCCTTTCAACCGCACCCGCAGCACTTGGCGGATCGATCGCGTCGGGGTAGACCCAGAAGCCCGCAGCAAAGGCATTGGTTCGATGCTGATGCGGTACTGCTTCGAGGCTGTGTGGGAGGCACGCACCTGGCTGCTAGAGGTGAATGTCGGCGATAAAACTTCCCTGGCATTGTACCGCCAGAACGGGTTTCAGCCGTTGGCCCAGATGACTTATTGGTCGATCGCCCCGGAACGCCTCCAACAAATGGCCTCCGCGACGCCAGATTTGCCCAACCTGCTGCCCGTAAGCAACGCCGACGCTCAATTTTTATATCAACTCGATACCGCGTCTATGCCGCCGTTAGTACGTCAAGTATTCGATCGGCACATTCAAGACTTCAAAACCAGTTTTTTCGGCGCCTTATTTGAAGGTGTCAAACAATGGCTGAGCAAAACAGAAGTAGTCAGCGCCTACGTATTTGAACCGCAGCGCAAAGCCGCGATCGGCTATTTTCAGATACAGCTATCCCGCAACGGCCAACAGCCGCACGTCGCCCAGTTGACAGTGCACCCGGCCTACACTTGGCTGTACCCCGAACTGCTATCCCAAATGGCGCGCCTCGTTCAAGACTTCCCAGTCCAAAGCCTGCAACTGGCTTCCGCCGACTATCAGCCGGAACGAGAAGCTTATTTAGAGCAATTTGGAGCCGTGCGTTTGGAACACAGCTTGCTGATGTCGCGATCGGTGTGGCACAAATTGCGCGAGTCCAAGTTAGTCTCCCTCGAAGGACTCCAGCTATCAGAAATGCTGCAAAGCTTCCAGCCAACTCGCAAACCCGTACCGGGTCGGATGTCCTGGCTCGGCCCGATGGCTGGAGAAGCCACAACAGGGCCCGCGTCGTCTGAGATTAAGCCCTTTTTGTTGGACTCCGGAAAAAATCAAGCCGATCGAGTTAACCCTTTGAACAGCCAAATCTCCGAATCTGGAGCAACAGATGCTAGCAGCATTTTGCCTCTGAATTTGCCGGAATTGCCTCTAGACGGAGACGCCCAAGAATAGGACTTAATTCCTGATACGATGTCCGCTCAATAAAAGGTTTGTAGTGAGGACTTTAGTCCTCTTATTTTATGCGGACTAAAGTCCTCACTACAAACCTTAAATTAACATTTTGTAGTGAGACTTTATTCCTCTTATTTATGCGGACTAAAGTCCTCACTACAAACTCTAAAAACTTAACTTATTCTTCCCTTCTTCCTTCGTGTTCTTCGCGTCTTCGCGGTTCGTCAAAAAAAATATTCCGCTAAGAAAGCAGTAAATCTCAAATCTCAAATCTCAAATCTCAAATCTCAAATCGATTAATGTCCAACCAAAAATTATGGATTTCAGCCCTCGGATTAGATATCGGCAGCAAACGAGTCGGCATCGCCGGATGTGACGGCACTGGTTTAATCGCTACGGGGATTACTACTCTGGTACGATCGTCCTTCGATCGAGATGTAGCTTATCTCAGAGAACTCGTGTCCGAGCGAAGAGTGCAAATTTTGGTGGCTGGCCTGCCCTACTCCCTCAACGGAGAAGTGGGCGCTCAAGCCCGAAAAGTCCAGAAATACGCCACTCGCATCGCCGCCGCCTTAGAACTCCCCCTAGAATACGCCGACGAGCGCCTGACTTCTGTGGGTGCAGAGGAACTGATCCAAGCCCAAGGGATGTCCCCTTCGCGAAATAAGGGTTTGATCGATCGCAAAGCAGCGGCCCTGATTTTGCAGCAGTGGCTGGACGAGCGGAGGCAAAAGATCGGCGCAATTCCCAATCCCGATTAGGTGGTAACAGAGGCGTGATATCCTAGTTGTGCAAGTTTGCTACGCACACCTGTAAGCGTTGACACATGGGAGAAAAATCCCCAGAACCTCGGTACTGAAGCAGCACATAATTGTGATTTGCCCTCAGTGTCGCTCTGGACTCGGCTGAGATTTAAACGCTGCAATCCTCGCCTGTGGAAAATGCCGCGAGTCTCGCGGTTTAAGTTTGTGGACTGGCGATCGCCCGAAGAGGCCCAATATCGCCACGAAAATCCCCAATTGTCAAGCAAAGATTACTGAATTATTGACGGAAAATTAAGATACACGCGATGTCCTCATCCCCATACCGCAAAGAGAATGGTAATTCCCACGAAACGTCCGTCACCCTGACGGATGAATTTGGGCGATCGCTAACTTGCAACATAGAATATTCGATGAACCTAGAAGGTCAAGAATACGCCTTGCTGTTGCCGATCGACTCTCCTGTAGAAATTTTTACTTGGCACGGAGACGATACCGACGAAGCAGCAATTCCTGTAGAAGACGAGACCGAAATAGACACAATTTTTGAGACTGCTAAAGTTGTCCTGCAAGAGCAGAACTTGACACTCCGGCGCACGGCGGTGACACTGACTGTAGTTGGTGAATTGCCGGAATTTCCTGACGAGGATTTGGAGCCTAATGCCGATCCCGATGAGGAGTCAGAGTTCGAGGAACTAATGTGGTTGACCAGCTTCTATCACGAAGAACAGGAATATGCCATTTATACACCTCTCGACCCGTTTTTTATCTTGGCTCGCATGAATGATGACGGCAAGCCTGAATTGCTCTCGGAAGAAGAGTTCCAAAGGCTGGAACCGATGTTGCCGATGCTAGAAGATCAGTTCTTTGACGAGCTTGATTAGATATTAAGTGCAGTGGTGCAGGACTTGTTAAGTGCAAAGAAACTGGTTTAGAGTAGGGGCGGTGTCAAGAGTGCCCGCCCGCTTCGGGTTGATGACGTATGCTCGATCGACATGCAATCTCTAATTGCAGAAGGCATGATGGCAAAAAGCAGAATATTTGACTATTTTAGACAAAAGTCAACTGCTCGGTCGATCGAACTTTTTCCCCGATCGCGCCTTCCTGTCAGCTCGGGCTATAGAATTGGGCAGCGTGAATGGCATATTTTCAAGGGCTGGTATCCGTAACTTTTCGGTCATCAATCGCAAGTCATCAGTCATTAGTCGCTACTTAATCGCCGCTTATCGAGGACAACGGATTATGAGTAAAGAACAACTGACCAAAGGCAGCGCGCGCGAGGGCCAAAAAAAATCCCCGAAAGTCTCTAAATGGTTGTTTTATCTGGCGTTACTGCCTGCAATTTGGGGAGTTTGCGCTTGGCAGGGCTGGGCTTGGTGGAGCTGGGCTTCTGCCCCTCCTAAAACAGCCGCCGAGTCAACTTCCCCGTCCAAGGATGCTGCTGTTTCGATTCAAATCCCCCCCGGTACTTCCAGTCAAAAAATCGGGCAGGATTTGGAAGCGGCGGGCTTAATTCGATCGGCAGGAGCATGGAATATGTGGGCTCGCTGGCTGACTATGCAAAACCGCGACGGAGGTTTTAAAGCCGGAACTTACCAACTGTCACCGACTCAGCCTCTGAGTGCGGTTGCTGAAAAAATTTGGAAGGGTGAAGTCGTACAGCAGAGTTTCACGATTCCCGAAGGGTGGTCATTGCAACAAATGAGCACTTATTTTGAAGCCCAAGGTTTTTTTCCGGCTAAGGATTTTATGGCGGCGGCGAGTCAAGTTCCCTACGCTGATTACCCTTGGCTACCCAGCGGCTTGCCTCATCTGGAAGGGTTTTTGTACCCGGATACCTATCAGCTAGACGGCGATGCAGTCAGCCCGCAAGCTGTCATCAAACAAATGCTCGGCCGTTTCGAGCGGATAGCTTTACCAGTCTTTCAAAAAAATCAGAACAATACTAAGCTGTCATTGAAAGAGTGGGTGACGCTGGCGAGTATTGTGGAAAAAGAAGCTGTGGTTGCTTCCGAGCGCCATCGCATTTCTGGGGTATTTACCAGTCGCTTGAATAAGGGCATGAAATTGGGTTCCGATCCGACGGTGGAATACGCCCTCGGCATCAGACAAACGAAGGAGAAACCTCTGACTTTTAAGCAGGTGGAAACGCCTTCTCCCTACAATACCTATATGAATGTAGGGCTGCCGCCAACTCCTATTGCAGCTCCGGGAATCGCAAGTCTCGAAGCAACTCTGGCTCCTGAAAATACAGAATACCTGTATTTTATGGCTCGATACGACGGCACTCACATTTTCAGCCGCACTCAGGCGGAACACGATGCTGCTGTGGCTCAAGTTGACCAGAAAGTGCGATCGGGTCAATAGATGAGCAACGACTAATACAGCGGATCTAGCGAAAGATGAGGTACGTTGTTGGGCTTCAGCCCTCTTAGTTCTAACTGGTTATACAAGCTGTTAGTCATACCTCATCTTTGTAAGAAAGGCTATACATCAGTAAAAAGTCAAAAGTTAGATCGGATTCGGGCACATCGGAATTATACCGAGCGTTTGAGGCTTCTCATGAGCAAGCGGGAGAACACTACACTCCGAAAATGCTGATTCGGATGCAAACGAAAACGATATTACAAAGCAAAAGCCATAATTATTGACTTTTTACTTTTGACTTTTTGAATGTTTAACTTCCCGCTTCTTATTTCTCAATCTAAAATCTAAAATCTAAAATCTAAAATCATTATGACTTGGGGAAAACTACTACAGCCAGACTTAGTTCTAGGCAATTCGATCGTAAATTTAACGGCTGATATTCTTGAGAAATATCAGATTAAAGGATTAGTGTTGGATGTGGATGAAACCCTCGTTCCCATTACAGCAATGAATGCTTCTGAGGAACTCAGCCTGTGGGTGGCAGAAATTAAACCCATAGTATCCCTGTGGTTGGCGAGCAATAATTTAAGTCAGACTCGGATCGGTCGAATTGCTGAGTCTTTGAATCTACCTTACATCACTGGTGCGGCTAAGCCGTCGCGCCGCAAGTTGCGAAAAGCGGTGACGGCGATGAATTTGCCGGTGGAACAGGTGGCGATGGTGGGCGATCGACTTTTTACTGATGTTTTGGCGGGAAATCGTTTGGGTATGTTTACTATTTTAGTTGAGCCAATGGTTGATGCTGGCTATGCGCTTCGCAAGTATCCGGTGCGTTCTTTTGAAGTTTGGGTGTCTCAAGCTTTGGGTGCTTCTCTTGATAGCAGAAATTAGTCATTGGTCATTGGTCATTAGTCATTGGTCAGAGTCATATCACGTCCGATCAATTACCATAACAAAAACGGTTTGTTCGTAGTGCGGACTTCAGTCCGCAACAAGTGAGCGGACTGAAGTCCGCACTACGAGCCTTACTTATTTGGGGTCAATCGAGGGGACATGATATGACTCCATCATCAAGCATACAAACTTTGTAAAGTCGGGGACGCTCGCGAGCTATGCAAAACAGAGAGGCTCTATATCAAAACTTGCATTCTTCACTACAAATCAATTAATTTGATTGCGGTCATCCGATCGCAGATAATATAACTAATAACTAATAACTAATAACTAATAACCGATGACTCAAACTATTGTTGTTAAAATAGGAACTTCGACACTTACTCGATCGACTACCGGGAACTTAGCTCTCTCAACTATTGCTACATTAGTCGAGATTTTGGCCGGTTTGCAGCAACAAGGCCATCGAGTAGTGTTGGTTTCTTCCGGTGCGGTGGGAGTGGGCTGCGCGCGCTTGGGCTTGACGGAACGCCCGCGAAATATCGCTCTGAAACAGGCTGTGGCCGCCGTCGGACAAGGGCGGCTGATGCGCGTGTACGATGACTTGTTCACTACTCTACAACAGCCGATCGCCCAAGTATTGCTCACCAGAGGCGATTTAGTACACCGTAACGGGTATGTTAATGCCTACAATACGTTTCAGCAACTGCTCAAATTGGGCGTAATTCCGATCGTCAATGAGAACGATACAGTAGCGGTAGACGAGCTCAAATTTGGGGATAACGACACGCTTTCGGCGCTAGTAGCGAGTTTGGTAGAAGCAGATTGGTTGTTTGTACTCACGGATGTCGATCGACTGTATTCAGCAGATCCGCGCAGCAATCCCGACGCACAGCCGATCGCCCTAGTAGAAAGTATGGCACAACTCACAGCATTGGACGTACAAACAGGAGATTCCCGCAGCGGTTGGGGAACCGGCGGAATGGTGACAAAAATTGAAGCCGCCAGAATCGCCACAGCATCAGGAGTACGCACAGTCATCACCAACGGCTGCTTTCCTGGTAATATTGAGAAAATATTGAACGGCGAGGCGATCGGCACTCAATTCGAGCCGCAACCGCGCCCAGTCAACGCTAGAAAACACTGGATAGCCAACGTCTTAATTCCAGCCGGAAAACTGTATTTAGATGCGGGTGCTGTCAATGCAATTTCCCACGGCGGAAAATCGCTGTTAGCTGCGGGAATTGCTCAAGTAGAAGGAGAATTTCAAGCTGATGATTCCGTGCAATTGTGCGACGGAGAAGGCAAACAAATTGCGAGGGGACTTGTGAATTATAGCAGCTTAGAGTTGAGACAAATCAAAGGCTGCAAGTCAGATAAAATTGCTGAAATTTTAGGCTATGCAGGCGTAGAAACCGCAGTACACCGAGATAACTTAGTGATTGTTTAATTATTAATTACATAACCCGTAGGGTGCATCGCCATTCACAATCCCTAAAAAAATAGCGACAATCTCATAGCGACGCACCAACAAATATTGTTGCATGATTTTTGATATAGCGGTTCTCAAAAAAGTGAGGTATGCCCACGGATGACTATGCCCTATGCCCTATGCCCTATGCCCTATGCCCTATGCCCTATGCCCTATGCCCTATGCCCTATGCCCTATGCCCTATGACCAGTCGTACCTCATATGGGAACTCGAAAGGCGATATATGGTGTTAGTAGCAATAAATTGTAGAAATGATATTAACAAACGTCTAAACAGTCAAGAGTGCGATCGAACGCAGAAATCGAGGATACTTGCAGCACAGTTTTGCAAGAATTTGTTGTGCTGTGTCCAAATAGCTCGTGCATCGCTTCAGTAAATAGTTCAAATACATTTTGTGCTAACTCTAAAGCTGCTTGGCGTTCCGCATCAGAAAGTTTTATCTCTGCTAAAACTTGCAACATCTCCGGTGTATTTAAAATTTGATGATTTTCCAAACCAACATAACTTTCTCCCAAATAAACATATTCTTTTTTATTGATTTTCTCTAATTCCACGATCACTGCTAGCGCCGCCTCACAAAAAACTGTGGCGGTTCCTTCCAAGGCTTCGGCTAACACCAGTTTCTGAATGGGAGAGGCTTTCCAAGCATAGCGTTCGAGGACGGAACAGAGCGATCGAGTTTTTTTAGTTTCTTCACCCCAAAGCAGCCTGAAGTCGCCGTAACTCATTAATTTGTTGAAACCCAATGTCTCTAGATGTTGCAGATACCCGTACCAGTAGTAGTTTTCTTTGTAAGTATATTTGTTGATCAGTTCCTGAACCTTGTTATTGCTGGAAGAGTCTCGGAGGACGTACTTGTTTAAATCACTCAAGCCCATAGCCAAAGGATCGAGTACAGGTGCAAAAATTAGTCGTTGATTCGGGTGAATGTGTTTATTAGCTAGAAATTCAAATAACGGCAATTTTGCAAACTCATCTTTTTTTTGTGCAATGAATGCCATAATCTCTTTCATAGCTTTTTCCTCGGAGTGGCTGTTCTCAAGATAATCTCGATCCCTGGATTAATTATCTATGTTTGTGAGTCTAAGTAATTGTGTTTCTTGTCATACATATGTGTATTTTAGATCGTATACTTAGCGTGTTTGCCGTCACAAAATAATGTGATTTGCATCATATTAGGTGAAATTACAAGATGTCATTGCGAACGTAAGGCATTGAAGTGAAGCAATCGCAGGGATCGGAGACTACTTTTCTCTGCTGTGATAACCGTAGCCCAGGTAAGTATTTAGACGGACACGATCTAAGTCAGGACTTAAGCAGAACCGATGAAAAATAGATCCTGCAATTAAACACACAGATTTTGCGATCGCAAGGGGTAGCTGGCCGTGACAGAAATACCTAATTAATGCGTGAGTCCTGTAAGTCTACAAATAACAATTTGCTCTTCCCAGAATTGCCTTTAGGTGCATTGTGAGCTACTCTGTCTTTTGGATCGGTTAAGAAAACAATAGGAGTTAATCTTGGAACGGACTTTTTTAGCGATTAAGCCCGACGGCGTACAGCGCGGACTCGTCGGCGAAATTATCGGTCGTTTTGAAGCCAAAGGCTTTACCCTAGTTGGGATGAAGCTAATCACGGCGAGTCGCGAACTAGCCGAACAGCATTACGCCGTACACAAAGAAAGACCGTTTTTTGCGGGACTGGTAGACTTCATCACTTCCGGGCCGATGGTGGCGATGGTGTGGGAAGGGGACGGCGTTGTGGCGTCGGCGAGAAAAATGATTGGCGCGACAAATCCTCTGAATTCTGAACCGGGAACAATTCGCGGCGATTTGGCTGTGAATGTTGGCCGCAATATTATTCACGGTTCTGATGCTGTGGAAACTGCAAATCAGGAAATTAGTCTCTGGTTTAAACCTGAAGAATTAAGTGCTTGGACTCCTTGTTTGAGTCCTTGGACTGTGGAGTAGTTTTGATGTTCTCCCGATTGTTAATCGGGAGATATTCTTGTTTTTAATAATAATCAAGTCGCATTTATATAATTCTTTTTGACCACCCAAATCCCAGAAACCGGGTTTCTTCCCCGAGCTCTCGTATTTCACTGAAAATTGTCGCAGAAACCCGGTTTCTCGCCACCCAGCCAGAGAATTAAACTACCCAAATCCCAGAAACCGGGTTTCTTCCCTTATCTCTCGTACTCCATCAAAAATTGTCGCAGAAACCCGGTTTCTCGCCACCCAGCCAGAGAATTAAACTACCCAAATCCCAGAAACCGGGTTTCTTCCCCGAGCTCTCGTACTTCACCGAAAATTGTCGCAGAAACCCGGTTTCTCGCCACCCAACGAGAGAATTCAACGCATCCAAATCCCAGAAACCAGGTTTCTTCCCCGAGCTCTCGTATTTCACCGAAAATTGTCGCAGAAACCCGGTTTCTCGCCACCCAACGAGAGAATTAAACTACCTAAATCCCAGAAACCGGGTTTCTTCCCCGAGCTCTCGTACTTCACCGAAAATTGTCGCAGAAACCCGGTTTCTCGCCACCCAGCGAGAGAATTCAACGCATCCAAATCCCAGAAACCAGGTTTCTTCCCTTATTTCTCGTACTCCACCGAAAATTGTCCCAGAAACCCGGTTTCTCGCCACGCAGCGAGAGAATTAAACTTACCCAATCTCAGAAAACTATGTAAAAATGGTAGAAAAGGGTGCGTGACAATTCATAGTCCCTGGTATGTATCAGGATTTTTCGCGGTCACACACACTACAACTATAACTCTTTAAAAAATTGAGGACTAAAGTCCTTACTACAAACCTCAATACAATTCATCAAACAAAAAACCGGGTTTTTACCAAAACCCGGCTACCATGAACACCAGCAATTTTAACACTCTCAAACCTCAATTCTTCAATAACTTCATGCCCATTTTCACCTTGTCAAAAATCGTCTTTTGCGACACACAAGTAATCAGACACAACTTGCCACAATTCAAAGTATCGCGGCGGACTTCCTGAGCTTTTTCGCCGTACCAAATCTCGCGAGCACTGGCTTCTTTCACATTCCCAATCACCGGATATTCATCGCACAATTTTACATCGCCGCGCGTATCAATCCAGTAATTGCGGAGTCCAACACGACAAGGCCGAGTCGAATCAGGAGCTTTTTGTTCCTGGAAGTGAGGAACCATCAAACGCAATACTTCATCGCTGTTCATAATTGGTGCGCCGTTTTTCTTCATATCTATTAAGCGCTCAATTACCTGTGAAAATTCTTCCCTGTCTTCTTCTTCTACCCACAATTCCGAATAGGTTTCTGGTGTCCAGCGGTTGACTGGTTGGAAGTTCACCGTCGTGGCTCCAATTCCTTTCGCCCACGTTACAATTTCCTCTAGGTGGCGGAAGTTGAGCCGATTGATAGTTGGTTTGACGTTGATTGGAAACAGGACGTTTTGTTTTTCTTGTTCTTCCCGCAGATAACCGATTCCTTTGGAAAGTCTGTCAAACAATCCGGGTTGACCGCGCAAATAATCGTGCAATTCTGCGTTCGGCCCGTCAACGGACATATTCACATTAAAAGGACGCGCCGCTACAGTTTTCGCTGCATTTTCCCGAGTCATGCAGTAGCCGTTTGTGGTGACACCGGCGTGGATGCCATTTTTGTTGGCAAATGTCAGCAAGTCTAGAAAACCTTTCTTAATATAAGGTTCGCCACCGCTAAAGTTGATGGAAAATTCGCCGATAAATTCTTTGACACTCAACAGGGCATTTTGCCAATCTTCGATGGTCATTTCGTCTTTATATTCTTTGAGGCGCCAATACTCGCATTGACGGCATTTCACGTTGCAGTGCTCGTTGACAATCCCGTAAAAAGTAACTGGGGTTGTCATGTCTACCCCTGTATTGATCCGCAGCGATTCGGCTACTGCACTCTTGGTGTGTTTGACGCCCAGTCTGGATAAAGTTAAAGCATCCATGTTTTTGTTTCCTTAGGTGTTGTTACTTAAGTCAATGTTATGAAATCGAGCTTGGTAAGTATGGTTACGTATTCCTCGTTACCTATTTCTTTTGAGTACGTACTTTTGAATACGTATGCACCATCCTAATCGTCTCTTTTGGATATAGGTAGATGATTTTAAAAAATTTATAATATGAAGCATTGTAACATATTAGTATTTCAAATGTATCAAGTGATTATTTGTGTTTAAAGATGAATTCTGCTTAATAAGTGGCAGAAAGTATCAGCCTGAAATTGACTTAAATTAATAAATTGTAAATTTTACTGAAGATTTGTTAAATAACTTAATAATTATTCTCAGTGAAATTACTTAAATATGCAGTACCAATAACTTAAAGTTATAATGAAGTGTGTGGGCCATAAAGCATTTAACTTCACACAACCTTTAAAATATGAAGGAATTTAAGTATTTCAACGGCAAAAAATGGCGATAAACATGGGACGATATTTGCACGTACTGAAATTGTTCTGGGGTGCAGCGATCGCAGCGGAGCTCGAATACCGGATCAACTTTGTCCTCGCAACCCTCAGCAGCCTCGGAAACCTTGCTGGTAGTTGGTTTGGCCTGTCGCTGTTTTACCGTACTGGCTACAGCTTTTCTGGCTATTCGTGGGAAGAAGCTTTAGTTGTACTCGGCATTTTTACGGTTTTGCAGGGGTTTTCGTCAACTTTTCTGGCGCCCAACCTCAGCCGTATTGTCGATCGAGTCCAGCAAGGTACTCTCGATTTTGTCCTCCTCAAACCCATCAGTTCGCAATTCTGGCTATCTGCAAACACTGTTTCTCCTTGGGGAATCCCGGATTTAATCTTCGGCACTGTATTGCTGCTGTATGCTGCTAATAAATTGGGAGTAGGAATAGGTAACTATTTTTTAACAGCAATACCGCTGTTATTCGGAACAATTACTCTTTACAGTATCTGGTTTATGTTAGGTGCAACCAGCATTTGGTTTGTCAAGATTTACAATGTTACCGAAGTCCTGAGAGGATTGTTAGAAGCGGGTAGATTTCCGATGGCAGCTTATCCCGCAGCTTATCGATTTTTCTTTACCTTTGTAGTTCCCGTTGCCTTCTTGACTACTGTGCCGGCAGAAGCCATGCTGGGCAGAGGTGACATGGTTTGGATCGCAGGGGCGGGAATTTTGGCGATCGGGCTTTTATTTTTCTCCCGGTACTTCTGGCAATTTGCACTCCGCTTTTACACCAGCGCTTCGAGTTAATTCATTCAGTTGACAGTTGATAGTTGACAGTTGACAGTTGACAGTTGACAGTTGACAGTTGACAGTTGACAGTTGACAGTTGACAGTTGACAGTTGACAGTTGACGGTTGACAGTTGACAGTTGACAGTTGACGGTTGACAGTTGACAGTTGACGGCTGACAGCATTTGAGAAAGAAGGAAAAGGATTTGAGTAATGAATCGTCTTTTTTTGATTTCTTCCGATCGCGGTTTCGGCTTCAAACCAATTATTTTTGGTAAAAAACGAGAGAAGGTTTGACCAGTCGGGAATTATACATGAAAATCTACATTTTGAATGCAGTACAGCCGACGGATAAATATTTTTTTTCCCTATCTAGTTATATTCTAAAAAAAACAGTAAAATTTCTACATATCCTTAAAATCTAAACTCTCAATCAACCACACAAACGAGGGCCAACGAATGAAAAGAAAAAAACTGGGCAACAGTAATTTTAATATCAGTGCGATCGGTCTGGGTGGTATGCCGATGTCGTTAAGCGGCCGGCCGCCAGAAGCGCAAGCAATTGAAGTAATTCACCGTGCCCTCGATTTGGGCGTTAGTCTGATTGACACCGCAGATTCTTATTGCCAAGATGAATCTGACAAACATCACAACGAGCAGTTGATTGCCAAAGCTTTGCAAGAGTATACGGGAGATATTCGGGCCGTTACTGTGGCAACGAAAGGTGGCTTAATGCGCCCTCAAGGTGCCTGGACGCGCAACGGTAATCCCCACCATTTACGGCAGACAATCCGCGAAAGTTTTGACGCTTTGGGCGGTCAAAAGCCGATCGACCTTTGGCAGTACCACTCGCCCGATCCAGCCTATACAATCGAAGCAGCCCTAGCACCCGCAAAAGAAGCAGTAGAAGCAGGAATGGTTCGATTTATCGGAGTTTCCAACTTTTCTGTAGAGCAGATCAAACGCGCCCGCGATACAGTAGAAATTGTCTCGGTGCAGAATCAGTACAATCCGTGGCACAGACAGCCGGAATCCGACGGCGTACTGGAATATTGCGAAGCCGAAAAACTGACATTTTTTCCCTGGAGTCCTTTGGGGGGAAGCCGTCGGGCCACTAGCTTGCAAGATATGCCTGCGATCGCCAAATTAGCTGCCGAAAAAAACGTTTCAGTTTACTGTATAGTATTAGCTTGGTTGATGGCAAAATCGCCCTGTGTCGTTCCGATTCCCGGCGCCACAAAATTATCGAGCATTGAGGACTCTGTAAAGGCGATCGAAGTTAAATTGACTGATGAAGAATTGCAACAAATTGCAGCAAGTTAGAAACTCCACTGATAAGCTGTTACGCATTTAAGTTGCATATTTGGGGTGATGCTCTGAGTATCGCCCCACAAGACTTTGATGATTTCTTGATATACAATTTGAATGCAGAGTAGCTTATAATACGACAGATTTAATTAGTAAAATTACCCCTTTGTGAGAAATTGAGTTTTATGGAAGCCAATCAAGTGAATGCCGATCGAGACGTAGCAATTGAACATCAAAATGTACCTGTCGCCCATGAAGGACTGCACAACTTTTTATACAGTTCAGACTCAGAACACAGCGCATCTACTGCTATTTCTGAATTAGAAAATGACGGTACGCAAGTAATGTCGATGGATACTTGGCGCGCTCTAGCAAGTAATGCGAAAGTTGCCGGTGTTTACGCTGTTACGGACTGTTCTGGCAACACTCAATATGTAGGTTATTCGCGAAACATTCTGCTTTCAATCAACGGTCACATTGCCCAAAACGGCGCGGAAAATTGTGCTTTTGTGCGGGTGCAAACTTTTAAATTCCCAAAACGGGAAGAAATGGAAAGTTTGCGGGATGCTTGGATTGCAGAAATCGGCAGTATTCCGCCTGGAAACGGCGCCCAGAGCGAGATGTGGGCGAGTACGGTAGGTCAAGCAGCGCGATCGGCAATGTCGGCTGCGGAGCAACAAGCCTATGAGGAAAAGAAGCTAAAATTGCGGAAAGCAATGGCAGATTCTACTCTTAGCAAAGAGTTGGAAACAGCAGCTAAAAGTGATGGGGAAGGACACAAGCATCTGGAAGCTGTGGTTAATAATGATGATGATTGGAGTGCGGTGATTCAATCGCAAACTCAAGAAACAAAGGTCGGCGAATAACCTTCGCTTTTGTTCACAATAAAATAATCAAAAAGGTTTGTAGTGAGGACTTTAGTCCTCTGATTAAAGATGCGGACTAAAGTCCTCACTACAAACGTAGTTTAGTGGTACGAGTTGACTAATGACTAATTTTGCGTTCAGTAACTAAAGTCAAACTTACCCATTCACCCTTGTCATTGTAACTGCGAATCATCCGAAATCGCAAGTCAGGTTCTACCAACCAACCGGCCTCAAAAAATATAGGTTTTCTGGATTCAATTTTCACCGGACAAGTGCAAGAACCTCCATCGGGAAGCAGCAAAACTTGCACGGGCGTTGCACCTTCGTTAAAATTAATCGCAGAACCATCTATGCTGCCGCTAGAACTGATAACATTAGGATTGCTGCCAAAAATGATTTTCTGTACTATGCGATCGCCATTTTGCAAATCCAATTGCAGTTTGGTAGAATAGCGATCGGGTGAACGCCAGTCTGGATAAATCGTCACGGCCTCGCCCTCCCATTGTCCCAGCAAATCGCCAACAGTTAAAGGCGGACGTTCGGGGATATTTTTATCTAGCTGCTTTTCCCGAATTAAGGTAAGTTGGGATAAATTGCCGTCGGTATTGTAGAGTTGAACAAAGCGCAACCGGCGATAATTGTAGATAAAACCAAACTCGGCACCAGATTCAGAATAAGGGGATAGTTGAATAGTTCCCTGACAAAAATTTCCATTCTCAAAAAACAGGATATCTCGTCCCAAACTCTGATATTCTCGAACAAGTTCGCTGACTTCTGGTTCGCCACCGCTGGGATTTGGGGAGAAACGCCGCAGTTTTAACCGCACAGTTTTGTTATCGTTGAGTCCTTCTAGAGAGATAATGCTGGGAGTATCTTTAAGTACCTCTCCCCGCGTTGATAGCTGAGTGAAGGAACCTTGCCATTCTCCTAAGTTTTGCAGAAAGTTTTCCCATTGCGAACCCATACTTTTACCTCTGGATATATACCAACTTTATAAACGGTTTTATTCTTGTACTATCTAACTGTGAACTGTCAACTGTTAACTGTCAACTACTTATATGTCTAAAAATAGAATTATAACTCTGCTGACGGATTTTGGATTGAGCGATGTTTATGTGGGAGTGATGAAAGGTACGATCGCCCAAATCAACCCGCAGTTAAAAGTAATTGACATTACGCACCAAATACCCTCCCAAAATATTGCGGCGGCCAGGTTTTGTTTGATGACTGCTTTTGCTTATTTTCCAGCGGAAACGGTACACGTTGCTGTCGTCGATCCGGGAGTGGGTAGCAAGAGACGCGCGATCGCCATTCAATGTGCTAGTTGCTTCCTTGTCGGGCCGGATAACGGGCTGTTTAGTGGCGTGTTGAGTCGCGAAAGTGCGTTAGCGAAGCCCTCGAAGAGGATCGCATCTGTGGAGCTCACCAATCCGCAATATTGGCGTACACCGGAGCCCAGCAGCACGTTTCACGGTCGCGATATTTTTGCAGCAGCGGGCGCTCATTTGGCGAATGGAGTGCCGCTGGAAGAGTTGGGAAGGGCGGTACACCCTGCAAGTTTAGTGCAGCTAGAGATACCAAATTTCGCCGTTACAGCCACAGGTGCGGTAGGTTGCGTTCAATATGTCGATCGCTTCGGCAATCTAATTACCAATATCCCCAATAATTCCATTATAGGTAACAATTGGTCAGCCATAATTAGCAATAGTTCTGATACAATTCACATAGCCAGCGGTAAGACCTACAGCGATAGCAAGCCAGGTGATTTAATAGCCATAATTGGTTCTGACGGTTGGCTAGAAATTGCCGTTAACGGCGGCAGCGCTCAATCCGTTTTGCAACTACAAGTTGGAGATAAAATAGAAATAATATTATCAGGTTCGTAGTGAGGACTTTAGTCCGCATCAAATTCAGGTTCGTAGTGAGGACTTTAGTCCGCATCAAATGAGAGAGGACTCGCAGGTTCGTAGTGAGGACTTTAGTCCGCATCAAATGAGAGAGGACTCGCAGGTTCGTAGTGAGGACTTTAGTCCGCATCAAAGCAGAGAGGACTAAAGTCCTTACTACGAACCTATTTATTCATCTTAATTTTAGATTTTTCGGCAAAGTCAACAATAGTTTTATGGTATTCGCTGTCCGCATCAAAGCAGAGAGGACTAAAGTCCTTACTACGAACCTATTTATTCATCTTAATTTTAGATTTTTCGGCAAAGTCAACAATAGTTTTGCGGTATTCGCTGTCCGCATCAAAGCAGAGAGGACTAAAGTCCTTACTACGAACCTATTTATTCATCTTAATTTTAGATTTTTTGGCAAAGTCAACAATAGTTTTGCGGTATTCGCTGTCCGCATCAAAGCAGAGAGGACTAAAGTCCTTACTACGAACCTATTTATTCATCTTAATTTTAGATTTTTCGGCAAAATCAACAATAGTTTTGCGGTATTCGCTGCTGTTAAAAAAAGCATCTCCATTATTATGCTTAGCATTAGGAACCAGCAAAATTTGCTTAGGTTCACCAGCAGCAGCATACAACTTTTCACTCATCGCCGCCGGAATCAAAGGATCAGCACTTCCGTGGGCGAACAAAACCGGAATTTTGAGCAACTTAACTTTATTCAAAGAATCAAACTTTTGCGTCAGCAGCAGCCGCACCGGAAACAGCCGCATCAAACTTTGGCGTTGTACCATATCCAGCATGGAAGTGAACGAACTTTGAACAATTAAGCCCGCCACTTTAGGGTGTGCAACTGCTAATTCTATAGCAACAGCACCTCCGAGTGAATGACCGTACAAAAAGATTTCGCTAGGCGACAATTGCCGCTGTTTGACTAAATAATTATAAGCTGTTTCCGCATCTTCATACACCCGAGCTTCGCTGGGAAAACTGCCTTGACTGCGCCCGTATCCGCGATAATCGATCAGCAATACGGAAAAACCCAATTGCCGAAACTGGTAAGATTGATTGATATTCGTACCGATGTTAAAACCCTTGCCGTGCAGGTACAATAGGGTTCCTAGCGGCTGTGGATTGGCGGTTGGCAGCCACCAACCGTGAATCTTGTCTGTTTTGTCCGTTTTGGGCGATCGCCCGTTAACTGGCAACCAAACGTCTTCGTAGGGGATGTTGAAAGCATCGGGTGTTTTGGCGATCGCGCGTGTGGGACTAAAAATGAGACGAGTTTGCAGGATAAACAAGATTATGCAACAGACGATGTAGGCGATCGACCAAAATTTAACCAAAAATAATATCCATTTATGCAAATATCTGTATTTCTTTGGTAATTTGCCCATGGCGGTACAATTAGCGATCGGTGATTTAACAGTATTAAAAACAACTATTATCTCCCTTAAAGCACCCCAATATCGGTTCGTAGTGAGGACTTCAGTCCGCGCGCAAGAAGGACTAAAGTCCTCACTACGAACGGCGCAAGAAGGACTAAAGTCCTCACTACGAACGGCGCAAGAAGGACTAAAGTCCTCACTACGAACTATTTAATGCACCCGGTTTATCGCAAGAAACCGGGTTTCTCATCCTTATCCAGCTACAACGAAATTAACCAACTTTCCAGGAACCACAATCACCTTTTTAATCTCCTTACCCTCCAGGTGGCGCTTCGCCAAATCAGACTCGCGGGCGTAATTTTCCAAAGCAGCTTTATCAGCACCAGAAGGCACTTGAATAGTGCCGCGCGTCTTACCCATAACTTGAATTACCAGCGTAATTTCATCAGTAACTAAAGCAGATGGATCTGCAACAGGCCAAGTTTGCAAGTGTACAGATTCGCTGTTGCCAATCAAATGCCACAATTCATCAGCAATGTGCGGCGAAAAAGGCGCTAACAGCAAAATCAAAGTATTAATTCCCTCTGCATAAACGGGCGAATCCTTACATTTAGCATCAGCCAGCGCATTGTTCAACTTCATCATTTCGGAAACAGCAGTATTAAACTGATACTCGCCCTCCAAATCTTCTCGAACTTCCTTAATTGCAGTGTGAATAGCCCGCCGCAAATCCTTCTCTATTTTTCTCAAATTATCTTTCTCCCCCCCTTGTAGGGGTGGTGCCCCGATGCCCGCCCTGGCTGGCGAGAAATTATCTTTCTCCCCCCCTTGGCAAGGGGGGGCTGGGGGGGGGGCAGCAAACTCTGTCACCACGCGCCAAACGCGATTTAAAAAGCGAAATTGCCCTTCCACATCAGCGTCATCCCACTCCAAATCCTTCTCCGGGGGTGCTTTGAATAAAATAAACATCCGCGCCGTATCAACCCCATATTTCCCCATAACTTCCAAGGGGTCAACACCGTTATATTTAGATTTGGACATCTTCTCATAGAAGACTTCCAAAGCTTCCCCAGTTTGCGGATCTTTAGGATTTTCCGAGTCTACATCTGATGCGGCAACATATTTGCCAGTTACAGGATTTTTGTAGGCTTTGGCTTGCACCATGCCTTGAGTTAACAAGCGCTTAAATGGTTCATCGCAATTGATTAAACCCCGATCGCGCAAAACCTTAGTAAAGAAGCGAGAATACAGCAAATGCAGGATTGCGTGCTCGATACCGCCGACATATTGGTCAACAGGCATCCAATCATTCGTTTTCGCCGAATCAAAGACTTGCTCTTGATTTTGAGCATCGGGATAGCGCAAAAAATACCACGATGAATCCATAAAAGTATCCATCGTATCCGTTTCGCGCTGCGCCGGAGTGCCGCAACTCGGACAAGGAACGTTTACCCATTCCGGCATCTTTGCTAACGGCGAACCTTTGCCAGTAAATTGTACATTTTCCGGCAACAATACGGGTAAATCCGATTGTGGGACAGGCACTGTTCCGCATTTAGGACAGTGAATTACTGGAATCGGAGCGCCCCAATAACGCTGTCTAGAAATTAGCCAATCTCTCAAGCGATATTGCACGCGTGCCTTGCCACAACCTGAATTTACCGCAGCTTGAATAATTGCAGCTTTGCCTTTAACTGAATCCATCCCGTTGAAGCTTTCGGAATTAATCATAATTCCTGGTTCCGTGTAAGCTTCCGTCAGCGGAAGTTCATCATCATCCACAATTACTACTTTAATAGGTAGTTCATATTGCTTGGCAAACTTGAAATCTCGCGTGTCGTGGGCGGGTACTCCCATGACTGCGCCGGTGCCGTATTCGTACAGCACGTAATCCGCAATCCAAATCGGGATTTCTTCATCGTTGAAAGGGTTGATTACTTTGCCACCTGTGGGGATACCGCGCTTCGGTTTGTCATCAGCCGTGCGATCCATTTCGCTTTGCAATGCAACTTCTTTGATGAAGGTATCAACAGCGGCTTTTTGATCTGCCGTGGTCACGCGCTGAGTTAATGGATGTTCCGGTGCTAAAACAACATAACTCACGCCATAAATTGTATCGGGACGGGTGGTAAAAACGGCGACTTTTTCATCCATGCCGACAATGGGAAATTCTAAGTAAGCGCCGACAGATTTACCAATCCAATTGGCTTGCATTAATTTGACTCTTTCGGGCCAATCTGGCAATTTATCTAAGTCGTTTAATAACTGTTCGGCGTAATCGGTAATTTTGAGGAACCACTGCCGCAATAATTTGCGCTCGACTTTGGCACCGGAACGCCAGGAACGACCCTCGTTGTCTACTTGTTCGTTGGCTAAGACAGTTTGGTCGATCGGGTCCCAGTTAACTGCCGCTTCTTTCTGATATGCTAATCCTGCTTCTAAAAATTGCAAAAACAGCCACTGAGTCCACCGATAATAATCGGGAGAACAGGTTGTAACTTCTTTTGTCCAGTCGAAAGAAATACCCAGGCGGCGAAATAAGCCTTTCATCTGGGAAATATTTTGATAAGTCCATTGTGCGGGGGGAACTCCGCGTTCGATAGCCGCATTTTCTGCCGGCAAACCAAAAGCGTCCCATCCCATGGGATTGAGTACGCGATAGCCTTGCATCCGCTTGAGTCTGGCAATTACATCGATGATTGTGTAGTTGCGGACGTGCCCCATGTGCAGGCTTCCCGACGGGTAGGGGAACATGGATAAGGCATAAAATTTAGGCTTTTCGGTATCTTCTGGCATTTGGTCTAAGTTTTGCTCAGCCCATGTCTGTTGCCATTTTTCTTCTATGGATTGGGGGTTGTATCTGGAGTCCACAGCAATTGCTCCGTGCAGAGTTTAATAAAGTTGGCTTCAGTATTTTTGCACATTCATGGGGCCGCGATTAGGATTCTTTTGCACCCCCAAGGATTTTGGCTCTAATATCTGTATTATATATTGTAGTATATAGATTTTGAGTTGGGGGCGATCGGCAAAATCTCCCATTGACCCTGAAAAGAATCAGAGTTACGCAGGGGTGGTCAGAAACCAGGTTTTTTCTAAGAAGACGCGTTACGATCGGCAAAACCGCAAAAAACCCGGTTTCTTATGTGTCTGTCTATTTTATGCTAGAGTTTTGTATATTTATCTAAGCTCTTAATAAAAAGATGAGCTACTTGTCAAATTTAGAGATTTATCAAGAGATTGGAAATATAGTCAGTCAATTTAAAATTCTTGAGTGCGATCGCTGTGCTGCTGCTGTTATGGAATGGCTAGAACAACAAGGGGTTCAGGGAAAGATTCTGAGACTGAGAACCAAGTATCAAGATGAGGATTATATCATCAGCGAACGTCTAGAACGTCAGGGAGTTACAGAGTCGATTACAGTCAACGGCAAACATTACGGGGTTGAAGTCCGAGGTCTAGTGTTTGATAATTTCTCAACAAATGGAATGTTAAGGGAAGAGTGGATTAAGGATTTTCACTCTCCGAGCGACCAATTTGTTGTGGAAGAAATAGAAAAATTGTAAAATGGAATAATTAGCTAAAGTTAGAGGTAAATATGAGTGGGTTATTAGATATCTTAGAAAAGGTTAAAGCTAGACCGGGGATGTATTTTGGAAAAGCTTCGGTTAGCGATTTGTTTGTGTTTTTGGCGGGCTATAAAACGGCGAGGCGGGAATTGGGAATTGAGCCAACAACACAAGAAAATGAATTTTACGGGGAGTTTCAGACCTGGTTGCAGAAACGATTTCAGGTACAGTCCGTGAATTGTTGGGCCAAAATTATCATGCTTTATTCAGTGGACGAAAAAGAGGGATTTGAGTATTTTTTTCAGTTGCTGGATGAGTTTTGGCGGCGGGGTGAAAGCTTACAGGTTGATGAGGTTGAGGTTAAGGAAGAAAGGGCGATCGCAAATAAGGGCGATCGCTCATTGGCGCTCTAATATTGTGTTTGTCGTTAAACTTGGACTTTTCCCCTCAACCCAGCCGAGAGGCTGGGCTGTTTAACGAGTTGAGCAGGGTGTGATAAAGAGAGTATTCACAGCTCTAAACAGGGTAGTTTAAGTCGGTAAGAAATCTCGTGTAGATAACTGAATAGAGCCGTTGGCTGTTGATACGTTGAGTGCAATAGCTAAGACTTCATTGGGATTGTTCTTCAAAACAATCGCCGTATCATTAGATGAATAGCCATAAGCACTTCCACTTCTGAAATCATATTGAGATAGACTTCCTTGGACTTTGATGTAATCTTCTCGCCAGTTAAAGTCTTCAATGACTGCCCAGCTATTACCGAGGTAGCCTTTTCCGTACGAATCACCAATTACAAAAGTGTCCCAGCCAGAATCACCTCGTAAACGATCGACTTCACCATTGCCATTGGCACTGTACAAAAAACCATCAAGGATATCGTTTCCAGCACCGCCATTGAGATAGTCGTTACCAAGCCCACCTAGTAAATTATCGTTGCCATTGTCTCCATATAGACTGTCATTGCCACCATAGCCAGACAGTAAGTCGTTCCCACCTCCACCATGTATGTCGTCGTTGAAACCAGTGCCAGACAGGGTGTTATTCGAGTTGTCTCCATAAATACTAGCCATACTAAAAACCTCCAACAAAATTTCGTGAATTTGCTCTGAACTGTTTTTATCAAAGCAGTACACACATACACAGAACAAGACTTGTGTATAATGATTCACAAGACTTGGCTGTGTATAAACCTGTGTAGAAGCCTTGCGATGTGCTGAGAATTATGAGCCAACAGCAGTTCACCGAAAGATTTAAGAAACTAACAGATAGGCAGCAGGAGGTTTTATTGCTGGTATTAGCTGGGCAAGAAGATCTAGCGATCGCACAAACTCTACAGATTGTAGAAGGAACTGTCAGAAAACATATTGAGAATATCTGCAAAGTATTTCGGCTCACACCTCGACCGGGCGAGCGCTCAATACGTCCTGAGTTGATTGAGTTGTTCAAGCAATACAGACCAGATTTGGTAAAGATGGGCGATATCCCTGAGCGGGTAAAAGTAACGGAAACAGCCACAGAAAAGAGCAGGCAAGAGCCATGCCCTGCACAAAAACCTTCTTCTGCCGATTTTGTAGGGCGCAAAACAGCGCTCGCAGACCTCAACACCTTGATCGACCGAGCCAAAATCATCGTCATCCAAGCTGCTGGAGGTGTCGGTAAAACCACCTTGGCGTCGGAATATCTCAAATCTCAAAGGTTTGATTTGGTTATAGATATCCAAATGGCAAAGGAAAAGGAGAGCATAACCCCAGTTGAAAGTGTAGTTGAAGAATGGCTCAAGCGAGATTTTAAAGAAGAACCAGGGCGGGAATTTGGGGTGATGCTGGGGCGGCTAAAACGACAACTCCAGACTCGTAAAGTTGGAGTATTAATTGATAACTTAGAACCAGCACTGGATAAACAAGGCAGGTTTATTGAACCCCATCGCCGTTATGTCGAACTGTTGCGAATTTTAGGTGATTCGACGGTGCAGTCGGTGACGTTGATTACGAGTCGCGATCGCTTATGTGACGATGGTGTGAATGTAAAGCATTATCCTTTACCCGGATTAGATAAGCAAGCATGGCAACATTTTTTTAGCAATCGCAATGTCAATATACATACTCCCACTCTCAAGGCGATGCACAATGCTTATGGAGGTAATGCCAAAGCAATGGAGATTTTATGCGGTGCAATCGGACAGGATTTTGATGGAGATATGGCGGCTTATTGGCGGGAAAATAGCGTCGAGCTCTTGGTGAAACCAGACTTAAAAAATTTAGTTACCAATCAATTTAATCGTTTGCAAGAAATTGATTGTCAAGCCTATCAACTTCTCTGTCGTTTGGGATGCTATCGCTATCAGGATGTGCCGAATGTCCCGACTGAGGGATTGTTGTGTTTACTGTGGGATGTTGAAGAAGTACGGCGCAGACGCATTATTGAATCTTTGCGAAATCGCTCTTTAGTAGAGTCTCAAAAAATAGAATACTGGCTGCATCCGATGATTCGGGAAGAAGCGATCGCCCGGTTGAGAGCAAGTGAAGATTGGCAGACTGCAAACCATATAGCAGCAGAGTTTTGGACAGAGAGTGTTAAGGCTGTTGAAACTCTGGAAAATGCACTGAAAGCTTTTGAAGCTTACTATCACTATATAGAAATTAAAAACTTTATTTCAGCGGCAAATGTAATTATTAACCACAGAGCTAATAAATGGGAAGATACAGAGCCTTTGGGGCGCTCATTTTACAGACTAGGCTTATTACAAGAAATGATTTATTCAATTAATTTGATAATTAGTCATATTAAGCCCAGCTATGTTTTAAGCCTACTTCATAACATATTAGGTGATTTATATTGGTTGACTGGCAATATACGACAAGCAATCGCCTCTCACGAAAAATCAGAAATAGTCGCCCATCAATCCTTAGAAAATTTTATTGGTAGCGATCGTATAAAATTTGAGCTAAAAAAATTGACACGACATAGTTTGTTTAATAAAGCTTTATGCTATTTAGAGCTTTGGCAACTTAAAGAAGCTATTGAGCTTTTTGAGAAAGTTCAAATATTGTCTAAAAACGCTCATCCTACTGCTAGTGAGATTGAAAAAGGTTATATAGATGATGCTTTAGTAGACATCTGGTCTTACCTTGCATTTTTGAATTCATGCTTAGGCTCTTTAGAAAAATCTTCTAATTTAGCTAAAAACGCTTACAGTCACCTATTTACAGCAAAGTTGAATTCATGGAGTACAGGATATGCCCCATTGTTTCTGGGTTTAACATATAAAAACCTAGGGGATACTCAAAAATCTTTTGCAATGTACAACAGAGCACTCGCCTATGCTGAAGAGAGTCACTATACTCAGGTTAAGGCTAAAGCTTTCACTGGTCTAGCAGAGCTTTATCGAGAAAAAAGAGATTTTGAGACAGCACTTTCACATCATTCAGAAGCAATAGAAATCCTGGAAAAAATCGGTGCTAAATGTGACTTAGCTGAAGCTTACTATCAGCGTGCTTTAACTGACCAAAAGATGGGTAATACCCAGAAAAGTCAAACTAATTTTCAGGAGGCAATTCAACTATTCAGTGAAATGGAAGCACCTAAGCAAGTTGAGAAAGTGCAACGGGCAATGGAAAATGGTGGATGAGAAAGGTAGAGTGGTATTAATTTTTGGAAAGGATCGCTAATTTCTCCCTCTCCCCCTCTCTCTTTCTTCCCCTCTCGATAGATGTTTATTCCCACTCCAATTAAGGCGTAGGTGATTTTAGCTGCTGCTTGTTTGCGAGACTTGTTTTGTTCCGTCTCCCAAGGATACAATACTTACACCAGCGAACACTTGCGCTTCAAAGCTGCCTGCAAAATAGCATTATATTGTTTCTCTTTAACAGTATAAGCTCCGAATCTTTCGAGGTGCGGATTGTTCATTTGAGCGTCGAAAAGTAGATAAGATCGATCGCGCAATCTCTCCACCAACTTCACCATCGCCACCTTGGAACCCTCGGGAATCTGGTAAAACATCGATTCCCCGATAAATGCGCCACCTATAGACAATCCCAAAATACCGCCCGCCAATTCGTCGCCGCACCAAGTCTCGAAGCTGTACGCCCAACCAGCTTCATACAAACCCCAGTAAATCTGCTTGAGCTCCTTAGAAATCCAAGTTGTTTCTCGATCGGCACAACCCTCAACCACCGCCCCAAAATCGCGGTTCACAGCCACCGAAAACCGATTTTGATTCAAGGCCCGGCGGAGCGATCGCGGATAGGTAAATCTCTCATCCAGGGGTATCAGCGCCCGCTGGCGGCTCGAATACCACCCCAGACTGTCCTCACCATCATTCGCCATCAAGAAGAAGCCTTGCGCGTATCCCTGTATAATTGACGCTATATCATATTGCATAAATTTATCGCTTGTCATTTGGTCGCTAACTTTTCAAAGTCAACATTAGGAATTAGGAATAATCATGTCTGAAACCATCCAACCTATTACCTTGCCGCCGGCCCAAAACCCCGAGCAAGAAGGCCAATGGCTCCAAGAAACGCTGCTGGCATGGCTAGACTCCGAGTTTATCCCAGAAGCAGCCAACCAGCAAATAGCTAAAAGAGCCGCCCAAATCTACCTCCGCCAGCGCATGGAAGGCGAAAACGATTTGGGCAGCCTCGTAATTGCGATCGTCACCGAAATGCAGGCCTATGATTTTTCTAAAAGCTTTTACGGCGAATTTGCGATCGCCAATGCCGTCAGCGATTTATTACTCGAAAGTCTCGGTATCGATAAATGCTGCGGCCAATGAAGCAAGAAGGTTCCGCAACGGATGCAAGTAACGGATGTCTAAAGGAAGAAGTAGGAAGAAGCAAGAAGGACAAAGCAAGAAGGAAGTTTGAGCTGAAATCTGAAACAAAAATAAACCCCAAACATAATCTTGCAGATTATTTATAAGTTTTTTTTCCTTCTTCTTTCTTCCTTTTTCCTTCTTCCTTCAGACTAATGACAACTAACAAATATTAACTGTCAACTGTCAACTGTCAACTGTCAACTGACTTCTACCAGCTAGACTTCACAACACCGGGCAAAAGACCTTCGTGAGCCATTTCTCGCATCATGTTGCGAGACAGTCCGAAATCGCGGTAGTAACCTCTGGGGCGACCAGTAGCCCAGCAGCGGTTCCGCAAGCGAGTCCGCGAACTGCCGCGGGGTAGCTGTTGCAGTTGGCGGTGAATCGCCATTTTGTCCATCTGGTTCGCTGCTTGGTCGAACTGCTCTTTCAGGTCTTCGCGCTTGTCAGCGTACTTGTCTACAAGTGCTTGGCGCTTTTTCTCGCGCTCGACCATGCTCTTTTTGGCCATAATCTGTTGATATCCTTAGATAAATCACAATCTACTATTTTACTATATTTTGGTTGTTTTAGATCATTTTTATTTTAATTACTTTTTTTGTTGACAAGATTTTTGCAACTGGCAAGATGCCTGTTCCACAATTATTTAAGCTTTTTTTGCAACTGGCAAGATGCCTGTTCCACAATTATTTAAGCTTTTTTTGCAACTGGCAAGATGACTATTTCACAATCATTTCTGTTATTTTGTGGGACAGGCATCTTGCCTGTCCCTGAAATTAATAAAACATCTAACTATTAGCAGAAGGACATAAATCTGCAAGTTCGCAAATATGGCAAATCGGCTTTCTCGCATTACAAACTGCTCGGCCGTGATACACCAACCGAATTGACCAATTTTCCCAATCCGGCTGCGGCAACAATAGCATCAAATCCCGCTCGATCCGAATTGGATCGGCGTTTTCAGTCAATCCCAACCGCTGACTCAAACGCTTGACGTGAGTGTCTACCGTCACGCCTTGATGAATATCAAAAGCGTGGGCGAGGACGACATTAGCGGTTTTGCGGGCAACTCCTGGCAATTCTAGCAGCAGTTCCATTTGCTGCGGCACTTGATTGTTGAATTTGTTGACGATCGCCCAACAAGCAGCTTTAATATTTTTAGACTTATTCCGGTAGAAACCAGTCGATCGCACCAGACGCTCCAATTCATCCAAATCAGCATTTGCCAAAGCCTCCGCATCCGGGAAACGCTCAAACAAAGCCGGCGTTACCAGATTTACGCGCTCATCCGTACACTGAGCCGCCAGAATCGTCGCCACCATCAACTGCACGGGAGTTTCGTAGTTGAGAGTGCAAGGGGCTTCTGGATACAGCCGTTTGAGGCGAATTAGAATTTCGAGGGATCTTTGTTTTAAACTTAACTTTTTGGTCATTGGTCATTGGTCATTGGTCATTGGTCAGAAGTCATTGGTCATTAGTTATATTCTTGCCGGTGACATCGGAATTATACAGTGCTGTCCTCGATCGCGAGTCGCGATCGCGAGCGGGGACAGCACTATAAAATTAAAACTGAGATACTCCCAATTTAATCTTATATCATGTCCGGTAAATTAGTATAACAAAAACGGTTTGTAGTGCGGACTTTAGTCCGCATAAGAGCGGACTAAAGTCCGCACTACAAACCTTACTTATTGCGGTCAATCGACCGGACATGATATTACTCATTTACAACTGATTGAGGTCAATCCCCATGTCTCGGAGGCGAGCTTCTAAAGCTTGCGAGCGCGATCGTTCTTGCTCCAGCAAAGCTTCTGCTTGTTCTGCCCTTTGCCGTTCTTGTTCTGCCCTTTGCTGTTCTTGTTCTGCCCTTTGCCGTTCTTGTTCTGCCCTTTGCCGTTCTTGTTCGGCTCTTAATTCTGCTTGTTCTCGAAGTTGAGCGAGTTCCACAAAACTCACAAACGGTGTTCCATCAGGCCTGAATATTTGCAGTTCAGTTTCTGATAGTTGAAACCGCACTCCCATTCTTGGACTTACCCAACCGTTAACTTCTTCGATTGCTTCTAATCCTTGCTCTCGGCGCTCCCATATAGTTAAATCCACATTTGCTGGATTGTACAGATAATATTCTTCTACGCCGTACTGTTCGTAAAATCTCAGTTTTTGGAGCATCGGAGTCAGCCGATTTCCCGGCGACCAAATTTCAAACGCTACTTGCGGCACAATGTTCTCTTCATTCCATTGTTGGTATGAACCTCGATAACCTTTCGGTCTTCCGAAGACTACCATCGCATCTGGCGCTTGAGAAATCTTGTTATTTTCTTCTACTGGATACCACAGTAAGTTTCCCGCTACAAAAACATCAGCCCTGCTGGCAAATAACAGTTCTAAATTTTCTTTGATCCACACGATCAATCTAAACTGTTCGGTATTATCTGACATTGGTTCGCCGTTATCATCTGGATAGATAATCTTTGCTTTTTCGGGAGATTGCAGTTGTGTGACCATTGCTATTTCTCCAATTTTACGGGTTAATTTATATGAGTCAGCAGCCCTCGGCTATGTCATGACTAATGGCTGCTGACCAATCACTAATGACTACCGCAGATCGACTGTCAACTGCCAACGGAGAGGGCAGGCACGGGGGCACTGCCCCTACCACAGATCAACTGTCAACTGTCAACTGACTACTGCTGGCGAAGAGTGCGGATCAAATCAAAGCCCGCCAAATTAGCAGTATCGCGAACTATCAAGAAAATTCCCAAACCCAACAACAGCACCAAACCAGTCTGCATTACATTTTCTTGAAGGCGGTTCGGCAGAGGCTTGCCGCGCAGTCCTTCTATTAACAGAAAAGCTAGCTGACCGCCATCTAAAGCAGGCAAAGGCAAGATATTAATCACAGCCAAATTTATACTAATTAATACCGCAAACTGAAACAAATTCGCAGCATCCGATCGCGCAATTCCTGCACCAATGGCTACAATTGCCACAGGCCCGGACAACTTTTCAGCAGTCTGACTGAAATTGCTAAGTAACTGCCCGAAACCTTGAAACGTCAGCAATACAATTCGCTCAAACTCAGTTGCAGCCTTGCTAAACGCCTCTACAATTCCTGCCCGTTCCCGCACGACGGTACCGTTAGAAGTTAGCTGCACGCCAATCTTACCTTTACCGTCGGGGGACAATTCGGGAGTAACTGTCACCACAAATTTTTGTTCTTCGCGCTGAATTTCTAACGCCAAGGCTTGGTTGGGATGATCTTGGATGGCTGAGACTAGAGATTTGATTGCTTCGCGGTTCGCGCCCAATTCCTTGCCATCAACGGACAGAACAATGTCGCCCGATCGAATTCCCGCTTGTTTTGCCGCCGAACTAACTTCCGCAGCGACTTCCGGGACTTTAACTCCCGGTAGGTAGTTCATAGATGCAGCGCCAACGGTGGTTAATTGCACCACCAGCAGGAAGTAAGCAAAAATTAAGTTGGCAATTACTCCTGCACTAATCACGATCGCCCGATCAATCACAGGGCGGTTGCGTAGCAAATTCGGGTCATTGGGGGGAATAGTGCTGTCTGGATCGTCATCCGGGAAACCCACGAAACCTCCCAGGGGAAAGGCGCGGAGGGCGTACTCAGTTTCCGGGCCTTGGTACTTCCACAGGATGGGCCCGAAACCGATGGAGAAGCGGTTGACGTGAATGTGTTGAAGTCTCGCCGCCAGGAAGTGGCCGAGTTCGTGAACGACTATCAAGATACCTAAAACTGCGATCGCTGCCAAAACTGACATGAAGGATTCCACTAACACTTTTACTTGACTTTGATTTATTTTAATATCTTTTTAATGTAGGCGGCTTGGGATCGACAATTTTCAGTCAAACTGGAAGATGGCATTTTAAGCTAAAGTCCGGGCCCTCGCGCACCGGCCCGCGCGATCTGGCTTGTGTAGATTTTGGTCAAATGTGCGATATACACTACGAAACTCAACATTAGTCCGTAGTCAGTTGTTAGTTGCTAGTTGTTGGTCTAATCACAAATAACCAATAACAAATAACCAATAACAAATAACCAATAACAAATAACCAATTCCCAATAATGAAAGACACTTCTTTGAATATTATCGCTATTTCTATCTTCGCCATCACCGTTTCCATATTATTGGGCCCCCTATTCAACCTACCAGAGGCCGTACCTGCGATCGCCACCTTTTGCCTGTTGGGGCTAGCCACCCTCGACAGTTTCCAGTGGCAAGGTCAAGGCGGTACAATATTAGTAGATTTGCTGGGGGGAAGTTCTAAAGAAAAGCGCGATCGTATCCTCCACCACGAAGCCGGACACTTCCTCGTCGCCCACCTCTTGGGAATTCCCGTAACCAGCTACGCCCTCAACGCTCTTGAAGCATTCAAACAAGGTCAAACAGCCCAAGGCGGCGTTCGATTTGCAGACCAACAACTAGCATCTCAACTCGAAAACGGCACTCTTTCCGTCCAACTTTTAGACCAATACTGCACCGTGTGGATGGCCGGAATAGTCGCCGAAAAAGTTGTTTACGGTAACGCCATAGGAGGAGCAGAAGACCGTACAAAAATTAGCGCAATTTTAACACAACTGCGCCGTCCCGTTTCCGAAATTCAACTCAAACAAAACTGGGGTTCGCTGCGAGCAAAAACCCTAATCGAAAGCCATCAATCCGCTTACGAAGCCCTAGTCGCAGCCATGGAAAAAAGAGCAACCGTCGCTGAATGCTGCGACATCATCCAACAAAATTTGTAGCACACAACTTGTGCACTCTGGCTTCTTCAACCCAGTTTATTTGTAGGTGTCTCACTCAAGCCCGGATTTTGCCTAGAAATCTGGTTTAATAGCATTAATTTTATCGCAATTAAAAAATCATGTCACAATCAAAACTTTTCGCAACCAAACTGCAAACAGCCAACCCCAATCAAGAAAAATTGCTGCGGCTGTTAGGTTTCCGCATCGACCCCGACACCGAAGTACCGAATCTGTATACTCTCATTGTCTGTGGAGAAGAAGAACCGCCTTTAGTAGCTGGCGGTCAACTTGTATTTTTTACCCGTCCACAACTAGCGATTAATGCTCTCAAACTGTGCGATATAGATGTCAGCGAACTGGGAACACCACCCACACAAATAGACGCTATCTGCGACATTGCAGAAACCCTGTACTTGCTCGATGCAGAAGATATTGACGAATCAGGGATTATGCTTAACTGTTTGAACGCGCTGTTAAATTTAGTAAAAGTCACATTAACACCCATGCCCACAAACTACAAACGCGTGCTTTATGCTTTTGCAGACCACCTGAATATTGATGAAGAGTTTGCGAGTTTTTTAGCTGAAGAGGACATCCAGCGTTCGGAGATGGTCAACGCTATTTTATGGTGTGTGGGAGCCATTACCGTCAAATCTAGATTGCTAACCTAGTAATTTTAGATTTGGAATTTTCAATTGAATAATTCACAACATTCAAACATTTCAACTTATTACTTTCAACCAGGTCAGTCCTAGACGCAACTCTCACATTAAGGTACGTTGTTGCGCTTGGGCGATCTTATATTTAAGCGCTCAAACGCAACAAGTGACCCAAAAAATATTTCCATAAAAGTTCCAGTTGCGTCCAGGAATCAAGGATTGCTATAGGTGCATAAGTCCAATTATCAATTACAAATTACCAATTACAAATCACAAATCATTCAAATGTGCGATCGAAATTTCTGTCGCTTGGTGCGGGCGGGTTTATTTCAATTGTTGGTGGGAATTAAAGATTGTTGGTAAAACCTGCCTCTACTATTGAATTACCAATTACTAATTACCAATTACGAAATCTTCAGAAAAGTCCCGATCGCCAAAAAAAAACTTAGTATTACAGCGTAGCGCGAGTTATACTCCATACTGGAAAGACTGCGATCGCCCAAAAATCCCGAAATCAAAGTTTATGAGCAACACTCCGCCCCTTGAAAGGGCCGCCGACAACCCAGAAACCAAAAAACTCAGTTTCTCCACAAAATTAGCATACGGTGCGGGAGACCTTGGCCCCGCAATTACTGCGAATGTTCTGGTGTTTTTCCTAATGTTTTTCTTTACCAACGTGGCTGGTTTGGCTGCGGGGACTGCTAGTAACATTTTGCTGATCGGCAAGGTTTGGGATGCGATAAATGACCCGATTGTGGGGGTTTTGAGCGATCGCACCTCTCACCCATGGGGCCGCCGCTATCCTTGGATGGTTTACGGCGCAATTCCTTTCGGCATCTTCTTCTTTTTGCAGTGGATTGTTCCCAGCAAAGATCCTACGATATTGTTTTGGTACTATGTGGCGATCGGCATATTGTTTAACACCGCCTACACCGCCGTCAACCTGCCTTACACCGCCCTCACCCCAGAATTAACCCAAGACTACAACGAACGCACTAGCCTTAACAGTTTCCGGTTTACTTTCTCGATCGGCGGCAGCATTTTGTCATTAATTATCGCGCAAATTATCTTTGCCTTAGTTAAAGATGACACCCAAAAATACTTAATATTAGGCGCCATCTGTACAGTAATTTCAGTATTGCCTTTGTATTGGTGCTTTTTCGGAACCCGAAAACACGTCCTCTCTCAATTGCAAGACAATCCCGCAGAAGACAATTCAACCTCTTTGCCGATAGGAGAACAGTTGCGGATTGCATTTAACAATCGCCCTTTTTTGTACGTAATTGGAATTTATCTCTGTTCTTGGCTGGGAGTGCAATTAACTGCTTCGATTTTGCCTTACTTTGTCATCAACTGGATGAATCTGCCGCCAGCAACTTTTACCCAAACTGCGATCGCCGTTCAAGGCACCGCACTCGCCATGCTATCTGTTTGGAGTAGAGTTAGCGAACGCTACGGCAAAAAAGCTGTTTATTTTATGGGCATGAGTTTGTGGATTATCGCCCAAGCCGGACTGTTTTTCCTGCAACCCGGACAGGTAGTTCAAATGTACCTCTTAGCAGTTATGGCTGGTGTGGGAGTTTCTACTGCTTATCTTGTACCTTGGTCGATGATACCGGATGTGATTGAACTCGACGAACTCCAAACAGGAGAAAGACGCGAAGGCGTGTTCTATTCGTTTATGGTGTTGCTGCAAAAAATTGGTTTGGCGATCGGCTTGTGGTTGGTAGGCCAAGCATTAGAACAAGCTGGATTTCTCGCTACTGTTCAGGGACAGGCTGCACCTATACAGCCGGATTCTGCCCTGTTCGCGATTCGAGTTGCGATCGGGCCGCTGCCCACAATTGCTTTAATTTGCGGCATGATTCTTACATATTTCTATCCGATTACCCGCGAAGTTCACGCAGAGATTTTGTTGAAACTTCGAGAAAAGAAAGCACAGAATCAGTAATATTCAATAGACTTTAATTGCATTTGTGCTCTCTCTAATCAGCGTTAATGAGCGGTTGTTGTATCAAGGGAATATTTATGCAATGCAAGTCTAATGAGTATCACAAAATAACACTTGTCAAAAGCTCATCCGGCTCAGATTCCAGAACAATTACCAGATTGCTTGCCAACTATTTGTATCCTCTTACCCGAAAGAATTGGTTGAAAGCCGGAACCCTTGTATGGAGAAATTAAAATCCGACTATTCATTAATCCAATCCTCTTCCTTCCTTTGTCAAGTGCTGCCCCAAGTCAACTGTCAACTGAATGAAGAACGTGTTATAAACCAATACGGTTAACTTAACGCTTTTTGACGAATTTCCGATCGCTATTTTATAGGCAATACAGGCATTTTTTGCAAGTCAGATTGTTCTTAAGTTAACCGTATTGTGTTATAAACCTCTTTCATCGGTTAATCCCAAAAAACACCCCGTTGCGGGTTTCCGGCTAATATTGATATAGCTCTCATAGGATGGCGAATCATAGCGATGGTTTTAGCAAGAGTGGAAAAGCCCAGAAACCCCATGTTTCAGCGACAAAACATCACATCGCCCAGCGCCATCCGCCCGGTAGCAAAACCCAGAAGCCTTGAGTTTTTCCAAATGTCGATCGACTTTGTATTAACAAAATATTAATTTTTATGTCGTTTGCCCATTATATAGATCGGTGGGTGATATGATGTTATCGCAGTTTAATTATATAAACTTAAAAGGCGATCCAGATCTTAAAAAAATTGACAATTAAAAGATAAAGACAGATTTTTGTCGGAAATTGATTGGATTAGTTGTCGTTCCACAAATCGGCCCAATGGTGTTAATTATATCTACGTATAAAATGCAAAACTTTTTAGCCGATCGGTTCGTGGGTAAGTTAACAGGTAGTGCAGCTATTGGTGGCGATCGCAAAAATGGCAGAGATGACAAGGCAATACCAGGGCGATCGGCCACCGAGGTGTGACGTAAAATTGTAAAATTGTAAAATTTTGGTAAAGTTGTGCGGAAGCTGCGAAGAAGCTCAGCGACATCCGAAAAAGTAGGTAGAGTCACCCATAAACCCTGAATACAAGCAGAACACAGCCACCAGAAATACAGTTGGAGACAACTCTCTATTCAGTTAGTAAAATAACTTTTGCAGTCGGTACAAGATATGAATTTAGTTATTTTTGTATATTATGTGAAAGTAGTGAGAACTATTGGCAGGAAACAGAACCAACCAACCCAGAATCTCCTGTGATATCCTGAAGTCAAGGGTGAAAGCATCAACCAGAAGGCTCGCAGAACCAAGCTGATTTTACCAAAACAATATGAAAGAGGTCAACATGGAAAAAGAACAGGACGCTCATATCGTACCAATTAGCAACCAGAGCAGACAGGTGCAGCAATTTCCCGTTGACGAGGGAGAAGAGTTAAGTGGCGCACCCCAGAAAGGATTGAATCTAAAGCCCTTGTTCAGGACTTTTCAACGACAAGCCCTAGTCATCATTGCGATTGTAGCTCTAGCAGGCGGTGGAGTTTATTATAAGGTCAAGGGAGGCAAGAAAACATATCAAGGCGATTTTCGGATACTGGTGGAACCTGTGACAACGGAGGCAAGACTTACCGACGCATCTGCCCTCGCCAATCGCGGTGAGGGGGGTGGAGTGCCTAATCGAGAATTTTTTAGTTTGGACTATCCAACTCAGCTTCAAATTCTCCAGAGTCCTCAGATGCTGTCGGCCATTACCAAACAAGTCCAACAAAAATATCCAAAAATGACCGAGGAACTTCTTAAAAAAGGATTACTCGTGTTGCGCCTCGGAGAAAATGAGTTGACGCAAACTAAAATTTTGGAAGTTCGTTTCCTCGGGCAAGAGCCTGACTTAGTTCAGTTCGTTTTAGAAGAAACTAAAAAGAAATATTTAAAGTACAGCCTTGACGAACGCAAGACTCGCATTGGTCAAGGTGTTAATTTTATTGAAAACCAGCTTCCGGGACTCAACAAGCGCGTAAATGACCTGAAGTCTGAGTTACAGATGATACAGCAGCAGCAAAAAATTACCGATCCTAAAGAACAAGGCGCGCAATTGATCGTGCAAGTTCGCGCTATGGAAACTTTAGAGTTAGAAACTCAAAGGCTGCTCCAGGAACAGAAAATGCTGTACGCTAACTTGCAAAAACAATTAGATTTTACACCAAATGAAGCTATTGCGGCTTCAGCTTTAAGTGAAGAACCTCAATATAAAGAGTTGCTGACCAAGGTTAAGGAAGTAGAAGGTCAGATTGCTGTAGAAACAGCTCGGTTTAAATCTGCTAACCCGATAGTGGAAGCTTTAGAGCGCAAGCGGGCAAATTTAGTAGCTTTGCTCAACAAGCAAACCGATCGCATTTTGGGGCAAAATTTGGTAGGCTCTCAAGCCAATTCTAAAGTTCAGAATTTTCAAAACTCGATTCGCATAGGCTTGATCAAACAATTGGTGGATACTGCGAACCAAGTTCAAGTCTTAGAAGCTCGCAGTCAGGCGATCGCCCAAAGTAAAGAAGAGTTGACCCGAAAATTAAGAGATTTTCCGATTGTAGCTCGTCGCTACAACGAACTGCAACAGCAATTAGACATAGCCTCCACCAGCCGCCAGCAACTTTTAACTCAGCGGGAAACTCTGCGCGTCCAAGCAGCCCAAAGCCAAATACCTTGGGAAATTATTTCTCAACCCCAGATACCAAAAGATCTCAAATCAAACAAATTCATTCCAGTTGCCTCGAAAAGTACAAACAACTTTGTGATGGGAATTTTTGGAGGACTCGTGTTAGGCCTGGGAGCGGCTATTCTTATTGAAAAAATCCGCAACATTTTCTACTGTGCTGATGACATTAAAGATGCGTTTGATGCGCCTTTATTGGGAGTAATTCCTCGTGACAAAAATGCTAAAAAATTTCCGCCTTCTATTGCTAATGCCTATGCTTATCTTGAAGGCAAACAGGGGAATCATAAAAATGCTTCGGAATTTATAGAAGCTTTTGACTCTCTTTATACTAATATCCGCTTTCTTTCTTCAAATCGAACGATTAGCTCTTTGGTAGTTGGTTCGGCTACAGTTGGCGAAGGCAAATCTACCGTTGCTTTAAACCTAGCCCACGTGGCAGCGCTGGCGGGTCAGCGAGTGCTGTTGGTAGACGCGAACTTGCATTCGCCCAGCCTGCACAGGCTGTTGGAACTGCCTAATGTCAATGGATTGAGCAACTTGCTAGAAAATAAAAATGAACCGGATGAAATTATCCAGCGATCGCACCTAGCAGATAATCTGTTTGTATTAACAGCCGGTATTCCTGTCCCCGGTACTGCCAGACGGCTTGCCTCATCTCAAATGCAGTATTTAATGGAAGAACTGCACGCCACATTTGACTTTGTTATCTACGATACCCCACCGCTGGTTGATAGTAAAGATACGAATTTTTTAGCGGCGCGCACAGATGGAATACTGATGGTTGTATCAGTTCGCCAGGTGAAGTCTTCTGTAGTCAAAACAGTTTTCAGTCAATTAGAAAATTTTGGCATACCCTGCTTGGGCACCGTGGCTAATAATCCTACCAAAGGCAAGAAGTATCAAATATCTAAAGCATCATCACTCGTGGAAGATAAACATGAATATTTGAATTTGACACCAGTACCGTCAGGCATCCACAAACTAGCTCCCAAAAAAGAATGAGATTCTGTTGACAGTTGACAGTTGACAGTTGACAGTTGACAGTTGACCGTTGACCGTTGTAGGGGCAGTGGATGGTGCGTGCCTGCCCTCTTAGTTGACAGTTGACAGTTAACAGTTGACAGTTGACAGTTGACAGTTGACAGTTGACCGTTGACCGTTGGTATAAGAGTAAAAAAGATGACCCACCCCAAAATTTTAGACTCCTGTTCAAGTTCCCAGATTCAATGCTGCAAGTCAATCTCAGATCTAAAATCGGCTGGTAGCGGACTAATTCGCATCTGGCTTGGTGGGAAATGTGACGGTAAAATTAGTCCAGCCCTTGCTGCTTTCAACCTCAATTTTTCCCTGTAACTGTTCCACAAGTTTTTGAACCAAAGCTAAACCCAAACCTGTACCTCCTTGTTTCCAGGGATCGGCATTGGGAACTCGATAAAATTTATCGAAAATTCGAGGCAATTCTTCGATCGCAATGGAAGATTGATTGCTGAATGTAAATTGAATTTCCGAAGCCCTAACACTTGCTTGTGCGGAATTTTTCCCGCTTTCTGCTTTTTCCCCGTCTCCCTTTTTGTACTCAACTTTCAAAGAGATTTCGCCCTCATTGGCAGTATACTTGCAGGCATTGTTGAGGAGTTCTGCTAAAATTCGTCCCAAACTAGCGCGGTTGGAACTGATCGTGGGGAGGTGGCGATCGAACTCTACTCGCAAATGCTGGTGGCGGTTCTGGGCTCGGGTGTAAAACGGGTCGATAATCGTAGGCAGCCACACATCTAAGTTTACTGGTTCGAGGTCGATCGGACAAGTTGCTGCTTCGAGCCGCTGCAAATCGAGCAAAGCATTAATTAAATCGGTTTCCCTAGTACATTCTGTTTCTAAAATTTCTAAATAAATCTGGCGTCGGTCTGGTGTGGGAGAAATTCTCAGCATATGAATAGCCATTTTCATATTAGATAAAGGCGTCCGCAATTCGTGAGAAACCGTGCTGAGAAATTCATCTTTTAGAACGTTTAAATGCTGGAGTTCCTGCACTTTTTGTTGCAATTGGGTGGTGCGTTCTTGGACTTGGCGTTCGAGGTCGGTGTTGAGATTTTGTACTTGCTGGTAGAGTTGGGCTTGCTGAATGGCGATCGCGATTTGAGTTGCCAGTTGCAGCAGCAAATCCAATTCCGAAGCCTGCCACTTCCGGGATTTGGAACACTGATGGACGCACATCATCCCCCACAAATTGCCGTCTTGCAAAATTGGTACAATTAAATAAGCTTTGATTTGCGCTTGCTGCAACCGCGCATAATTTTCGGCACTCAAACTAGCTTTGTCGATGTCTGGGACGGCATAGATCTCCTGTTCGATCGCAAATGCAGCTTCCTGCCAAATATTGTCTGGCATGATTTCTCCCAAGATAGAAGACCACTTGGGGGCAACGGATTCTGCCACAAAAATGCCAAAATTGCTCGACTCCCAACGCACGATCGCTACTCTGTCGGCTTGCAAAACTTGCCGGACTTCATCGACGCTGGCGTTGAGAATTTCTTCGAGGTTTAAGGATTGGTGAATCCGGAAGGAAATTTGAGTTAACAGCCGATCGCGCTGCGCCTGTTCGTGGAGTTTGGCAGTCCGTTCGCGCACCTGCTGTTCCAATTTAGCATTGCGGCTTTGCAGCAGTTCCAATTTTTCCGATTGCAGTTGATAAACCGACTGCTGCAACTGTTTGACAACTCGGTACATTTCTGTCGGATCGAGGACTCTGAGCAAGCTGGTTTGAGTAATAATTCCCAGCAGTTCTCCGCGCCCGCCGCACACCACCAACCGCTGCACTTGTTGCTGCTGCATTTGTTTGTGCGCCGTCCACAGGGAATCGGAAGGTTCCAGAAATTGCAGGGGAGTTCTCATGACTTTTTGAGCTGGAGTTTGCTCGAAATTTAGTTCGAGATACTGTGCTTGCACGATGTCGTATTCGGTAACAATTCCCAAAGGTTGGTGAAAGGAATAGTGAAAAACGGAGGTAGAGTCCTCTTTGGGCTTCTCCATTGTTAATTCTTTGTTTTTGGTAATGACTACGCAACTGACTTGATGCTCGGACATCAGTTCGCTGATGCTCAGCAGCGAGGCGGTGTGGGGCGCTGTAATTGGCGTAGTCATCAATTCTGCTACCCGCCGCAATTTGAGAATGTTGGAAGGTTGCAATACTTGGCGAATTCTTTCCCGCGTCAGCACTCCTACCAAGTGCCGGAATTGATTGACAATAGGCAAATAGCGAATTCGGTGCTGCCGAAATAACGATAAAGCGGTAAACACGTCTTGATCGTCGGATTCTGTGAGAGAAACCGACACCGGAGACATGACTTCGGCAATTGGTATTTTGTGCAGGGCTACTTTTTGCAGGCTGTTTATTTTCCCAGAAGCAATCAGCCTCACCAAGTCGGCGGGGGTTAATATGCCGATTAACAGCCCGCGACTGGGGTTTTCGGATAAGTTGCCTGTGGCGATAGTCTGCTGGTTCTGCACGACGAGGACGCAGCGGGCCCGCACCTTGTCCGGCGGTGATGATTCGCTCATCGCCCCCTTGTCTGAGGGTAAAGGCCCTTTGACTAGGGGACAACTGTTTTGCAACTGACTCATCAGGGCGATCGCCACTGCTAAGGAAGTTTCTGGCCCGGCAGTTAGGGGGTAGCGGTCGATCGCTTGTTCTAAGGCTGAGGAGTAAAAGGGCGGGTGATAAAAGGGCATAGTTAATTGCAGGTGATCGGAGGACGGCTAAGACCATTTTCGATTTTTGATTTTCGATTCGGAATAGCTTATTACATAACGGTTTGGAGCTTCCCTAGAGTTCCATTATTTTGTGAAAATGGTATAAAAATCGGGCAAAGCCTTAGGGAACGGCCCAAACACCTCGCCTGTCCTGGAATTTTAAATAATAGACTTGCTCATTTATTATTTTCGTGCAATTTGAGCTTTAGATTAATAGTCTCACTAATCAGTAATTTCACTGAGTTCAAATCCTGGGGCGGTTTTTACTGCCTGCTTTTTTCCTGAGACTCCCCTATAATCAAAATAAGCCGAATGTAAAGTTTTACTACAAAATTTACCGATAATGACAACTTTAAGCTTAGAGCAAATTGCAGCCAAGTTAGAAAGCGAAAACTCAGCCGATCGCATGGTGGCTTTGGCTAACTTACGAAACGTGTCGGCTGAAACGGCTGTACCTTTGATTAAAAAGGTGTTGAACGACGAAAGTTTGCAAGTGCGATCGATGGCTGTGTTTGCTCTCGGAGTCAAACCGACAGCAGAGTGCTATCCCATTCTAGTCAAATTGCTAGAAACTGACCCGGACTACGGGATTCGCGCTGACGCTGCTGGCGCTTTGGGCTATCTGGAAGATATCAGAGCTTTTGAGGCTTTGGTGCGCGCTTTTTACGAAGATACTGAATGGCTGGTGCGCTTTAGTGCGGCGGTTTCTCTGGGAAATCTCAAAGATCCGCGGGCTCGCGACGTGCTGCTGAAAGCTCTCGACTGCGAACAAGTGGTGATCCAGCAGGCGGCGATTTCGGCTTTGGGCGAAATTAAGGCAATTGATGCGATCGATCGCATCCTCAACTTTGCTCAGTCAGAAGATTGGCTGATCCGTCAGAGGCTGGCTGAAGCTTTGGGCAATTTGCCGAGTGTGAAGAGTGTTTCGGCTTTGAAATACTTAGAAAAAGATAAAAATTCTCAAGTAGCTGAGGCCGCAACATTTTCTCTCAATCGCTTAGAGAAAACAGAAGCCTAAAATTTTTTAGAGGCGGGTTCACCAAAAATCTGTAAAAGCAGTAGAATCAGATAAACCCGCCCAGCCCTCTTTGCGATGTTTTAAACAAGTTATTAGACTTGAATTGCCTAAATCTTTGATTGATAGAACAACCGCAGATGCAGGGCAGATAAACACAGATAAACGCAGATGTTTTTCAAGACAAGAGAGTGAATGAGGGCGAGAGCAGTCCTTGCAGGAGTCGTAAAGTTTTTTACCCCACCCCAACCCTCCCCTTATTAAGGGGAGGGAGTAAGAAATTCACAAATGATTTAGGATTGCTATAGAGGTTTTTTGATTGTGTTGGAAGAGGGAGTTAAATGCCGTACAGTCAATTTAGCCTCGAACAAATTAAGAGAAATTTTGGCATAACTTTTACTAGGAGGGTTGGCTTGTTTGCCGACATCCCCGAAATAGAACCCAGCATTTTTTTGCAAGAAACTTTGCAATTCAATCTACCTTTAGCACTAGAAATTAATTCCGATAAAGCTCGCTCCGAGCTAATTGTCGCGCCGATATTAGTTGAAATCAAAAAACGGCTGCCGGAACGGATGAGTTTATTTTCAGGTAGAGAGTTCAACTAAAACAGCAGGAGTCCCGCACCAAACACGGTACGACCTTGAGTGACGGGAGGAATGCGCGTGAGGCTTAAGAGCTGAACAAATTATTTATAAACGCAGACAAAATTTCTTCAATGCGTGATAGAATTATGCCATGAAACAAGTCCTGACAGTATCTTGCAAACTCCAAGTAACGCCTGAGCAGTCCATCAAAATTGATGCAACACTTCAGGCGTTCGCGAATGCTTGCGAATATGTGAATCAAACTGTATCGCCAACTCTGACAAACGAATTGGCGATGCAATCCTTGATATATCACGATGTCAGAGATATGTTTGGACTTTCGGCGCAGTTGGCAATCCATGCTATCAGACGGGTTTCTGGTAACAGAAAAACAGCCAAAAAAGATGGTTCGCCAGTCAACAAGTTTGCTCCTACTAGCGTCACTTACGATGCTCGTATCTTTTCTTTCAGGGAAAAAGATTGGACGGTAAGTTTGACTACTATTGTTGGTAGGGAGCGGTTTGCACTGGCCATCGGAAACTACCAACTTGGATTGTTGAAAGGTCAAAAACCCAAGACTGCTACTTTGTGCAAACGGAAAGATGGTAGTTACTATCTGAACATTCAGCTTGAGTCTCAGCCAGTCGAGCCTCCACCAAGCGATCGAGTTTTGGGCTGTGATTTGGGTAGGACTGACATTGCAGTTACTTCCGATGGAGATACATTTAGCGGTAAAGAAACTACCAAAGTTAGAAATCATTATGCCAAGTTGAGAGCAAATATCCAGCGAAAAGCCGCGAAAGGCACTCGCAGTTCTCGGCGCAGATGTCGAGAATTGTTGAAACGGTTGTCGGGCAAGGAAAAACACTTTCAGACTTGGGTAAATCACACCATCAGTCACCGTATCGTAACCAGCGCGAAACACAAAAAACAAGTTATAGCTTTGGAAGATTTGACTGGAATTAGGGAGCGGACTAATCAGCAGCCACGCTCGAAAAAAGAGCGAAGACTTAGCAATAGCTGGGCGTTTTTCCAGTTGCGCCAATTCCTAATCTACAAAGCCATAAAGCATAGCGTAAAGATTTTGTTTGTTGAGCCTAGATACACTAGCCAAATGTGCCACAAATGCAATCATATTCAGCCCGTACAGGGTGAATCTTATAGAAACGGCAAAAAGTTTGCTTGTGGTCATTGTGGATGGAAAGGTGATGCAGACTTAAACGGCAGTAAAAATATTGCTGCTATTGGGGCTTTCGTAAATAAGCCTGAAGGTTCGAGATTATTTTGCAATGTGCAAGATCATTTCAGGGCTATTGAAAGCCCACACTGTACCTGTACTCAGGTCAGTGATGGGTAATTTACTGTAGACCCTGCTAGGGGTTTGAGCGGTTATTGCTATTTTCTAATTAGCCGATCGCCCGAACAGCTAGTCATTGAATCCCCAGTCATCGCTTTGGTTGAAGCAAAAAACGACAACATTCTATCCGGCTTGGGGGAGTGCATGGCAGAAACGATCGCAGCACAAATATTTAACCAGCGTCAAGAAAATAACATTCAGACAATTTATGGAGTTGTGACAACTGGGAGTATCTGGAAATTCTTTAAGCTAGAAGGAATTGCGATCGAGATTGATACCGACGAATATTTTATCAATAATGTTTCTAAAATCCTCGGTATCTTAATAAATTTTATCGAGTGTTGAGTAAAATTCTGAATGTATGATGTAAGCTGTGATGGCAAATCGCAAGTTAAAATAGTTGTTTACATCCTTTAACCATAACTAGCCATGAATCAAGCACCGAATCCTTTTAACTCAAATCCATCCGATCCGCTAGACCCCTTAGAGCAACAACTTGACGATCGAGGTGAAGAGTTGCCGAGGCAGTACCACCCAGCTACTAAAAAAACTCTCCAAAAATTATTTTTGATTCTGATAGTTGTCGGAGTAGTGATTGGTGGGGTTCTATCTGTAGGCGTGATTTCGCTGATGCAAAAAGCCGGATTGACTGATGTGCCGGCGCGGGTACAGAATCCGAAGTAATATCTACTCGGAAGGATATTTCAATCATAAATGCAACTATTTTCTGGGATGAAGCTTGAGAAAGTATGATGTTTTGTATGGATTTTTTCAAAATAATTGATGCTTAAAAATTCTAGGGCTACGCCCGATCGCCTCCCACCACCGCAGATTTCCGAAAAATTGGTCTCCGCTGGCTTTCACGCTCTTTCTGACCCCCTGCGGATTCAGATTCTGGAGTTGCTGCGCCAACAGGAGTTGTGCGTTTGCGACTTGTGCGATCGGCTTGGAGTCCCTCAGTCTAAACTCTCTTTTCACCTCAAAACCCTAAAAGAAGCCGCTTTAGTTCGCAGCCGCCAAGAAAGCCGCTGGATCTACTACAGCCTCAATTTAGCTCAGTTTCTCGCCCTGGAAGAGTACCTCGCCGAGTACCGCCGCTTGAGTCAGATGCTGCCGGCGCGCCCTTGTTCCGATGCGGGTTGACATATCAATATTTCTTGATTAGCAAGATCTGCGTTAAAGTAACCGCTATTGGTTCGTAGTGAGGACTTCAGTCCTCTCCAAATGCGGACTGAAGTCCTCACTACGAACCTTGAGACTTGACGTATCAATTTTTTTTGATATGATGATTTGGAACCAATGAGTTGAGAGCGATGGGTGCAGCAGCAAAGAAGTTAGCTTTTGGCGAAAATCGAGATTGCAGTCGAGAAGCGATCGCGGAATGCCTCGGCACGTTTATTCTAGTTTTTGCAGGCACCGGCGCGGTGATGGTGAACAAAATTAGCGGTGGTGCTGTCACTCATTTGGGCATTAGTTTTGTATTTGGTGCAGTGGTAGCCGCGATGATTTATGCGATCGGGCATATCAGCGGCGCCCACTTTAACCCAGCCGTAACCTTAGGATTTTGGGCGAGCGGTTTTTTCCCAAAATACAAAGTTTTGCCTTACATTTTGGCGCAGTGTGCGGGGGCGATCGCAGCTTCCACACTGCTACTAATTAGCTTAGGAAAAGTGGCAAATCTCGGTGCAACTATCCCTCTTAACGGTAATTGGTTGCAGTCTCTAATTTTAGAAACAGTTCTGACTTTTATCCTGATGTTTGTGATTCTGGGCTCGGGGCTTGACAGGCGCGCTCATATCGGTTTTGCGGGGATAGCAATTGGCTTGACTGTAGGCTTGGAAGCTGCATTTATGGGGCCAATTACGGGAGCGAGCATGAATCCGGCTCGATCGCTCGGGCCGGCCTTAATTGGTGGCATTTGGGAACACCACTGGGTTTACTGGATTGCTCCGATTTGGGGCGCGCAGTTAGCCGTCGCTGTTTACCGACAAATATCTAACGGATTTCGGGATTTTCATTGAAAGGATTATGGCAAATTTCACGCACAAACCGAGAATTCTATTTTTATACGGCTCTTTGCGAGAGCGTTCTTACAGCCGTTTATTGGCGGAAGAATCGGCTCGAATTATTGAGGGTTTCGGTGCAGAAGTTCGGTTCTTCAATCCTCGGGAATTGCCGATTTATGGCAGCGTTCCCGATACGCATCCGAAGGTTCAAGAATTGCGGGAATTGAGCCTTTGGTCGGAGGGTCAAGTTTGGTCTAGTCCAGAAATGCACGGCAATATTACGGGCATTATCAAAAATCAAATTGACTGGATTCCTTTAAGTATTGGGGCTGTCAGACCGACTCAAGGTCGGACTTTGGCGGTGATGCAGGTTAGCGGCGGTTCTCAGTCTTTTAATGCTGTGAATACTTTGAGGATTTTGGGCCGCTGGATGCGGATGTTTACGATTCCAAATCAGTCTTCGGTTGCTAAGGCTTATCAGGAGTTTCATGATGATGGGACAATGAAGGATTCTGCTTTTCGCGATCGGGCGATCGACGTTATGGAGGAATTGTACAAGTTTACCCTGCTGTTGCGGGAGCACACTGACTATTTGACCGATCGCCACAGCGAACGCAAGGAACAAGCGGCCAAGGAGGCGATCGCGATCGCAAATCGCGCCCTGGAAGTTAATTAAGGCGATTCAAATCACGGAGAATCACCCGGCGATTGAAATCGCGGCTACACAGACAAAACCCGCCTCCGCGGGTTGAAGAATCAAGGATTTATCTTCAGTCCACGGAGGTGGACTTCGCTTGTGTAGCCGCGGTTTCCAACCGCCGGGGCCTTCACAAACAACAACCAACAACTAACAACCAACAATTAATAACTAACAAAAACCATGATTTAAATTACCCGGCGTTGAAATCACCCGGCGATTGAAATCGCGGCTACACAAACAAAACCCGCCTTCGCGGGTTGAAGAATCAAGGATTTCTCTTCAGTCCACGGAGGTGGACTTCGGTTGTGTAGCCGCGGTTTCTAACCGCCGGGACTCTCACAACCAACAAACAACAACTAACAACCAACAATTAATAACTAACAAAAACCATGATTTAAATTACCCGGCGTTGAAATCACCCGGCGATTGAAATCGCGGCTACACAGACAAAACCCGCCTCCGCGGGTTGAAGAATCAAGGATTTCTCTTCAGTCCACGGAGGTGGACTTCGGTTGTGTAGCCGCGGTTTCTAACCGCCGGGGCCTTCACAAACAACAACCAACAACTAACAACCAACAATTAATAACTAACAAAAACCATGATTTAAATTACCCGGCGTTGAAATCACCCGGCGATTGAAATCGCGGCTACACAGACAAAACCCGCCTCCGCGGGTTAAAGAATCAAGGATTTCTCTTCAGTCCACGGAGGTGGACTTCGGTTGTGTAGCCGCGGTTTATAACCGCCGGGGCCCTAACAACTAACAACCAACAAACAACAACCAACAAACAACAACCAACAACAAAAACCATGAAAAAAGTAATGTTCGTCTGCAAAAGAAACTCCTGTCGATCGCAAATGGCAGAAGGATTCGCTAAAACGATCGGCGCCGGCAAGATTGAAGTCACCAGTTCCGGTTTAGAATCAAGCAGAGTTCACCCGACAGCCATTCAAGTCATGTCCGAAATCGGCATTGATATCACCGATCAAACATCTAACGCCTTAAGCGAATTCAAAGCCGAAGATTACGACGCAGTAATTTCTCTGTGCGGCTGCGGCGTGAATTTACCCGAAGCCTGGGTATTGCGAGAAGTCTTTGAAGATTGGCAACTCGACGATCCAGACGGACAACCAATCGAAACTTTTCATCGCGTGCGAGGTGAAATTAAAGCACGAGTTGAGAAATTAGTTGAAACCCTCAAATAAGACCTCTACGACCTATCTGAGTGTAACCGAAAATGATGTGAGTTGTAGAATTACCCGGCAATTGACATCGCGACTACAGAAACACTCACGCGCCTGCGCGGGTTGAAGAATCAAGAATTTCTCTTCAGTCTGCGGAGGCAGACTTTGCTTTTGTAGCCGCGGTTTCTAACCGCCGAGGATTTGTCGCTTACCCAGAATTCGTGCTAAATTATCAGAGGCGTTCTCCAGAATGCCTCTACATTCGTTGCGAGCACCGACTAAAAATTTAGCACATGATTCAGACCGCAATCACACCTTTCAAAAACAAACTCAACTCAGCTTTAACTAAAAAGCCGATCGCAGTTTTACAAATTAATCTAGGGAAACGCTGCAACCTCGCTTGCACTCACTGTCACGTAGAAGCTAGCCCAACACGAACTGAAGAACTTTCCCCGGAAATATGCGAACAATTAATTGAAATCATTCGCCGTTTTCCTCAAATTCAAACTGTTGACCTCACGGGCGGTGCTCCCGAGATGCTTTACGGTTTTAAACCGCTGGCGGAAGCTGCTAGGGCGACAGGTAAAGAGGTAATTGTTCGTTCTAATTTGACGATTTATTTTGAGAAAGGCTTTGAAGATATTCCCGAATACTGCGCGCAACACCAACTCAGAATTGTGGCGTCGCTTCCCTGTTATCAAGCTGATAATGTTGACAAAATGCGCGGCAGCGGTGTTTTTGACAGTTCGATTCGGGCGCTGCAAAAGCTGAATCAGTTGGGATACGGAAAAAACCCAAATTTAATTCTAGATTTGGTGTACAATCCACAGGTGCCGACCACAGATAAGTTTTCGCTGACGGCGGAACAGGGCAAGTTACAGCAAGATTATCAGGTGTATTTAGCCGAACATTTTGGGATCTGTTTCAATCACTTGTTCGCAATTACTAATTTGCCTGTGGGACGGACTAAGTTTCATTTGGAACACAAAAAACTGCACAAGCCTTATCTGGAGTTTTTGGAGAATAATTTTAATCCTGGTACTCTGGAGCATTTAATGTGTCGGAACGAATTGTCGATCGACTATTTGGGCAATGTTTACGACTGCGATTTTAACCAAATGGAAAATCTGCCCGCGAAAACTGGCAGCGGGGAAACTATAACTGTTGCTAAATTGCTGGAATCTGGTAGTTTAGATGTAATTCAAGAGGTGCAAACTGCTGCTTATTGCTACGGCTGTACGGCGGGTAGCGGTTCTAGCTGCGGCGGTACGTTGATTTGATTTCAGGAGAAATTTGCGTTGATAGCAGTTTTCTATTGTGTGAAATACGGGACACGGCGCGGTACCTTTAATCGTGTTAACTTAAGTTCAAACTTAGTATCAGTCTTCTGTCTGGCGATTAAAGCCATATCCCCCCTAACCCCCCTTCCCAAGGGGGGGACAAGATTCCTCTCAAAGTCTCCCTTCTTAAGGGGGATTTAGGGGGATCTAGACTATGGTAAAAACTAGATTTATCAAGGTTTTCACACTTAATTTGAGACTACGAAAAGCAGTACCGTTCAAAGTCCCCCTTCTTAAGGGGGATTTAGGGGGATCTAGACTCGGGGAAAAACGAAAGATACAAAAGATTTCACACTTAAGTTGACACTACTGTGTCCCTACCCTACAAGCAATTTAGACTTAGGAGTTTAGGTAAATGAATGATTTGCGATCGCCCGATGAACAAAATCCACCACCATCAAATAAGTGGAAACTGTTTTTAGGGATTGGTTTAGCTGTGGCTTTGATTGTGGCGGCCAAGTTTTTCAATTTTCAAGGAATTCTGAAAAATGCCCTGGAGTCGATCGCCAATCTCGGCCCTTGGGGCCCCGCAGCTTTTATTCTAATTTACGTTATAGCAACAGTTTTATTTATCCCCGGTTCCTTGCTGACTCTCGGTTCTGGCGTTTTGTTCGGAGTTGTTGGCGGCACGGTTTGCGTTTCCATCGGATCGGTTTTGGGTGCTACTTGCGCTTTTTTAACAGGTAGGTATTTAACTCGCGATTGGGTTTCCAAACAGATAGCAGGTAATCTCAAGTTTCAGGCGATCGACTCCGCAGTTGCCTCTGAAGGATGGAAAATTGTACTGCTGACGCGGCTTTCGCCAATTTTTCCGTTTAATTTGCTCAACTATGCTTTTGGAGTCACGCAGGTATCTCTCAGAGACTATTTTTTCGCATCTTGGATCGGCATGATTCCCGGAACCGTGATGTATGTTTATATCGGTTCCCTGGCTGGTAGTTTGGCTGCAATCGGATCGCCAGGGCGATCGCGCACTACTGCTGAGTGGGCTTTGTACGGCATTGGTTTAATAGCAACGATCGCCCTCACCGTTTATGCAACCCGCTTGGCCAAAAAAGCTTTGGACGCAAAAATTTCTCCTTGAATCAATACCGCAAATTTGTCAAATTGTCAACAGGGATTTCACCCTACATTATAATACATTGCTAATTTAAAAAACTCCGTATTTTCTCTGTGTTATTTACAAGAATTTTGTTATAAAAACGAGATAGATATTAATGATATAGCAATTCTCAAGTGATTCAGGTCACAGATTGGCAATTCGTAAGATCACTGACAAGTACCTCACGAAAATTGACAACCACTATATCTTAAATCACTAATATCAAGTAAGCAAAGGGAAAGTCTGAATATCAAGTTGATGCTAAAACCGAATGCTATCGCGCGATCGGAATTTATTTGTGAAGTCAGAAATGTAATGCCATTTCTCTCAAACAACGTCACTGTAAACTCTGTTCTTCATCCCAAGATTAATCAGTCATTTTCAATTGTTTAATCAAAAATCTACAATAAAAGTGGTATAACCCCTGATTGGTATAACCAATCAGGACTCAAACCCTCACTATTTATCTAATATTAATTCTGCCGGATTACGAATAACAAATGCCGTTTGATCTATTAGACTCTCGACGAGAACATTTGATGATGCAAAACCCAGCAAATCAAGCCCGAACTGTGTCTGTGCAGCCGCCCCATCAAACAAAAAAGCTGCGCCGCTTGTGGCAAAAAATAAGTAATTCTGCTCAATTGCGGTGGCAGCAAGCGCACAGTCTTTGGCAGCACAGACGGCAGCGCCGCCATTTGCTGACACTACTAATACTGGGCAGCACGGCTTTAACTATTAGCACCACTGCTTGCATTAGCTATTTCGTAGTGCGCGGACTAATCCTCGACAATTTAAAGGCAATAGCACTATTAAAATTAGAAAAAGGCAGTGAAGAAATCGATAAGTGGCTCAGCAGTCGCAAAGCAGAAATAGAAACCATTGCTTACTCTCCTACTGTTCGCACTCTCGATTGGAAATTAGTTGAACCAATTTTGCAAGGAGAAACCTACAGGTTAAAAGAGTATTTCTTATTGTCATTAGTTCAAGCCGATGGATCGGTGCAGAACACTTTAGGCACTAACACCAACACCAAAGACCGCCAACACTTTCAAAAGGCAATGAACGGAAAGGTCAACGTTTCCGACCCGCTAATCGGACGCAGCAGCAAGCTTTCAACAATCATCATTGCAGCTCCACTTTGGGAATTGCCTCCCACTCCAAACAAAGTAATTGGAGTTCTTGCAGGCAGCATTAAAGTAGACCGAGTAGCCTCTGTAGCTAACAGCTTGCAGTACGGTTCTGACAGCTATGCTTTTGTGCTTAATTCAGCAGGAGTGCCAATTATTCATCCCAACAATAAATTAATCGGAACTATCGACCTGCCAGCCCCAACTTTTTTAAAATCACAAGACCCAGGATTAGCGGCAATTGCGCGCAATATGACCAGCCATCAGACGAATATCGAACTCGTAAAAATAGATGACAAATGGGTGTATGTAGCCTATGCTTCCCTCAGCGAAGTTAACTGGTCAATGGCTCTAGTAATTCCCCGCGAAAATATTGAATCCCAACTCCAAGCATTAAATTTGCTGACATCCGTCGTCGGCGGACTGCTCGTCCCGGCAATGCTAGCAGCAATTTGGCTAATTTACTCCTCGGAAAACAATCGCGTTCAAGCGGAGCGAGAAGCCATGCTAAACCGCATTGCCGGACGCATTCAAGATTCCCTAGAACTAGACATAATTGTGCAAAGTACAGTGGAAGAAATAGTTAATTTATTGCACCTAGAACGGGCGGCTTTTGGTTGGCACGAACCGCAAAATAAAACCTTACAAATTCTGTGGGAATCATGCGAATTTGAGTGTCCCAAAGAAGCGATCGAGTTCGATCCTTACTTTTCGGAAAATTCGTCAGTCCGCAGCGATAAATGCGAGCCAATTCTTCTGTCTAGCGACACTGGGTTCCAGAGTGCAAGTCAACCGATCGAACTTAAAGCTAATAGCTATTTAGCCGTCCATGTCCAGACTCACAACGAGCGGCAGGGTTATTTAATTTGCAGTCATGCTACCCATTGGTTTTGGAGCGGGGAGGAAATCCAATTGTTAAAAGCTGTGGCAGACCAACTGGCAATCGCCATCAATCAATCTCACCTTTACAGTCAAACCCAAGACCAAGTAAAACTGCTCAATAGTGCCTTAGATGAACTCAAAAAAACACAAACTCATTTAGTGCAGAGCGAGAAAATGTCATCCCTGGGTCAAATGGTGGCCGGGATAGCTCACGAAATCAACAACCCGGTTAACTTCATTTCGGCTAATTTGCCTCACACCACCAAATATACTAAAGATTTGTTAGATTTGGTGAGTTTGTACAAACAAACATTCCCAGAAGTGACTCCGGAAATCGAAGAGTTTGCCGAAGCAATCGAGTTAGATTTTATTGAGGAAGATTTGCCGCATATGTTGAATTCTATGAAAATAGGAACCGAACGCATTCGCACCATAGTTCTTTCTTTGCGAAACTTTTCTCGCCTCGATGAATCTGACAAAAAACTGGCGGACATTCACGAAGGTATCGAAAATACCTTGCTGCTGCTCTCCAACCGGATCAAGAATGGGATTTATATAGTCAAGAGATACGGAAAAGTGCCTTCAGTCGAGTGCTATCCGTCTCAGCTAAATCAGGTGTTTATGAACTTGCTGAGCAATGCGATGGATGCTTTGAACGAGATCGAGCGCCTGGATAAAATCATTACTATTTCCACGGGAGTAGTTCGACAAAATGGCGGTAAATTTCTGAAGGTGACGATTGCCGACAACGGCCCTGGCATTCCCGAAAGCATTCAAGACCAAATTTTTAACCCATTTTTTACTACAAAACCAGTCGGGCAAGGCACTGGTTTGGGATTAGCAATTAGCTACAAAATTGTAGTGGACGGACATGGCGGCAGTATCAAGATTGCTCAGCCTAAGGGCGGGGGGACGGAGTTTTTGATAAAAATTCCGATCGCGGAGGGGTATCAAGAGGCAAGCAGGAAGAGGGAAGGAACGCCACGGATGACTGCAACGCAGTTCAACAGTTGACAGTTGACAGTTGACAGTTGACAGTTTAAGAGCGACCTCTACCTACAAGGAAGAGGATTGGAATAATGAATAGTCTGATTTTAATTTCTACGCCCAAGGGAGAGGCTTTCAACCAATTCTTTCTGGCAAAGTAAATTTAGTGAATGCTAAGTTGGCTGGCTTTGGCTAAAATTAAAATAGTTGTTGTGCAAGGAGTTTTATGGCTGTTGGCAAGGATACAATTTTTGAACGCTTTTTGTCGCCTCTGATACGACTGGCGATCGACGAACAAGCACTGAAACGACTCTACGAAGGTATCGACTGGGAAGCAGCGGGCGATCGCCACCGACAACCTAACCTAGTTTATCCCGAATATTACAGCAGCCAAAACTTTCACGGCATCGAAGGCGGCTACCTCAACCCCAGTGCAGCGGTTTCCTACGATCCAATTACGCAATACGTTTTGCTTCCCCACGAAACAGTCGTCAGACAAGGCTTAATAGACGGTGTGCGGGTGAAGCCGCGCCGAATCATCGATTTGGGATGCGGCACTGGCTCAACCACGCTGATGCTCAAACAAGCCTTTCCCGAAGCGGAAGTTGTCGGCCTGGATTTGTCGCCATATATGCTGGTAGTCGCCGAAATGAAATCGCAAAAAGCCGGCTTAAATATTGAGTGGTTGCACGGAAATGCCGAAAGCGTGGCTTTTGCTGACGCCAGCTTTGATTTAGTTGCAGCTTCCTTGCTGTTTCACGAGACGCCACCTGCGGTATCGCGGGCAATTTTACGAGAAAGTTTCCGATTGCTGAAGGTTGGGGGACAAGTGGCAATTTTGGACGGAAACCAAAAAACTTTGCGGCAGACAGAGTGGCTGACTGATATCTTTGAAGAGCCTTATATTAAGTCTTATGCAACTGGTAGTATTGATGCTTGGGCGGGGGCTGCTGGATTCGCGGCGGTGCAAACTCAGGATTACTGGTGGGTGCATCAGGTAACGCAGGGTGTGAAACCTCTTCCTGGGGAAGATTTGGAACCGGTGCGGGCGGCGAAGGTTTGGAATCCGATCGATTTGGTTCCTGATTTGGATGGTGATTTACCGGGAATTCCAGCTTACAGTTGACAGTTGACAGTTGACAGTTAACAGTTGACAGTTAACAGTTGACAGTTAACAGTTGACAGTTGACAGTTGACAGTTGACAGTTGACGGTTGACAGTTGACAGTTGATAGTTGGTGTTCCGATTACCAATAACCAATAACCAATAACCAATAACCAATAACCAATAACCAATAACCAATAACCAAGAATCAATAACCAAGAATCAATAACCAATAACCAATAACCAAGAATCAATAACTAATGACTAATGACTCTAAAAGCAGTTTTATTTGATTTTAATGGCGTTATTATTAATGACGAGTCGATTCACGAGAAAATAATCGATCGACTAATGCTCGACGAAAATCTCCAACTCAAACGTGGGGAGTTTCGGGAAGTGTGCTTGGGAAAGAGCGATCGCACTTGTATTACCGAACTGCTGAAGCGCCGGGGACGATATCTGACAGAAACATACCTCGATCGCTTGCTACTTCGCAAGGCCCAAGCTTATCAGGAAGCAATCAATAGTTTGGAAAAATTGCCCATTTATTCAGATGTGGCAGAATTTATTGACAAAATTCGGGTTTCCGGACTAAAAATGGCGGTAGTTAGCGCGGCAATGCGATCGGATATAGAATTAGTGTTAGATCGATCGGGTTTGGCTGCCAACTTTGAATTAATTGTCGCAGGCGACGACTCGATCGCGAGCAAACCAGCACCCGACGGTTATCTGTTGGCGGTGGAACTTCTCAACCAGAAATATCCCGGATTTAACTTGCAAGCGATCGAGTGTTTGGCATTAGAAGATACTTTTGCAGGGATAGAAGCGGCAAAAAAAGCGGGGATTCAGGTAGCGGGAGTGACTCACACTTACCCGTTTCACATGATCCAACGCCAAGCTAATTGGACGGTGGACTATTTTGCGGATTTAGAATTGGACAGAATAGCCCAACTTTGCTCGATCGCCCCCACTCCACCAACAGCATAAAACACTTGACGTTTTTAGCAGTTACGTGCTAACGTAGTTGACTGTCTGCCAAAGTCAATACAAATGCGACCTGTAAGGCTTTGAGATTCGGCAATCGGGCATTTAAAATGCTAAATTAAAAGTCAATCAGGGGAATTAGCTCAGTTGGTAGAGCGCTGCGATCGCACCGCAGAGGCCAGCGGTTCGAGTCCGCTATTCTCCATATATCAGTGGAATGTTGACCAAAGAAGACGATTCATTACTCGAATCCTCTTTCTTGTGTCTAGGTAGATGTCGCTGTTGGCTGTCAACCGCTCTGGCTGTTGCTATATTTGTAGAAAGGGCGATGTGCATCTGCTTTGATATTTGGCTATGAGTTTGCCATTACCCGATTGCTGCCACGTCTCATAACATCAATAACGTCTTTGTCTACAAAAACCACCGGGTTTCCAACTTTAGACAGATTGCTGAAAAGACGTATATACGTTAGTAAACCTCATTTTTAGCGCAGTTATACCAATTTAATGGGTCGTTGCATATATCTCGATCCCCCTCGCATCCCCCTTAAGAAGGGGGACTTTGAGAAGAATCTTGTCCCCCCCTTATTAAGGGGGGTTAGGGGGGATCAGATTCTACGGGGCCTCATAAAAAATTGGTATTACTATCAATCCACACAAAATCAAGATTTTGTCAATCAATAATAAGTTTTGTATCTAAAAGTACAACAGTCTTCTAAAGCGAGTCTTAATATCAAGTCGCTATGTGTTATTATTCTCAATCATCTGACAGAGCTATTCAGGAGTAACTAGAAAAAATGACAAAGCGATTCGATCGGCGGAAATTTCTCTTATACAGTTCTGCTACCCTCACATCAAGTTTATTTCTAAAAGCTTGTAGAACTCCCACTCCAACCGCAACCCCAGCCGCTTCTCCCACAGCAGCAGGAACTACACCAGCAACACCAGCAGCCAGCAGTGGGAACACGATCAAAGTAGGAATTTTGCATTCCTTGAGCGGCACAATGTCAATCAGCGAAAAAAGCGTTGTGGAGGCCGAACAATTAGCAATAGAAGAAATCAATAAAGCTGGTGGCGTCCTCGGAAAACAAATCCAAGCAATCGTAGAAGACGGCAACTCAGACTGGCCGACTTTTGCCGAAAAAGCTAAAAAATTGATCGATCAAGACAAAGTTGTCACCGTCTTTGGCTGCTGGACATCCGCCAGCCGCAAAGCAGTGTTACCAGTATTTGAAGAAAAAAATCATATGCTCTGGTATCCCGTACAATACGAGGGTCAAGAGTGTTCCAAGAATATTTTTTATACCGGGGCTGCGCCGAACCAGCAAATCGAACCAGCAGTTGACTGGCTGCTGCAAAATAAGGGCAAAAAATTCTTCTTAGTCGGATCGGACTACGTTTTTCCTCGCACCGCAAACACTATTATCAAAGCACAGCTAGCAGCCAAAGGTGGCGAATTAGTTGGCGAAGATTACATACCTTTGGGCGGTACAGAAGTCACGCCAATTATTACTAAAATCAAGGCAGCTTTGCCCGAGGGTGGAGTCATTTTCAATTCCCTCAACGGCGACAGCAACGTCGCATTTTTCAAACAGTTGCAGGGCGCAGGTTTGGGCCCGGACAAATATCCGTCAATGTCAGTCAGTATAGCAGAAGAAGAAGTAAAGGCGATCGGCGTAGAATATCTCAAAGGCCATTACGCCGCCTGGAATTACTTCATGACTGTGGAATCTCCGGCAAATAAAAAATTTGTGGAAGCTTTCAAGGCAAAATACGGCAAAGACAGAGTGACTAACGACCCGATGGAAGCAGCTTACATCATGGTTTACCTGTGGAAGCAAGCCGTCGAAAAAGCAGGAACACCAGACGATTTGGAAAAAGTGCGGGCAGCAGCTTTGGGTCAAACTTTTGACGCCCCGGGTGGCAAAGTAACCCTGGAAGTTAACCATCACCTTTCTAAATTTGTGCGGTTGGGCGAAGTGAGAGAAGATGGTTTGTTTAACATCACTTTTGCTACGCCAGAAGCCGTGAAGCCGATTCCTTGGAATCAGTTTGTCGCTGAAACCAAAGGTTTTTCCTGCGATTGGTCTGACCCCGCAAAAGGTGGCAAATTCAAGACACCATAAGTAGCCAAGACCAATTTTATTAATTAATGTTGGCAACAGATCTTCGATCGCCCCTAACCTCCCATCAGGGAGGGGGGGGGACAAGATCTTTGTTTCAAAGTCTCCCTCCCGCAGGCAATCTAGGGCGATCGAGACTTCGCCAGCAGCGCTATTATACGGGTTTTAGCTGGCACAGCATTCATCCCCATTATACTTGTACTCAGGTTAGTGTGGGATGAATGCGAGGCAATGAGGAATTGACCGACGAGCAATATTGAACGCAGTTCAATCAGCGATGTCGGTCGATGACGAATTGCCAATCTTGGGTATTTGTAGCGAATCAAGAGTTACACAATTATGGTAACATAGTAGCAATAGGAGGTAGAAATAAATGAGGACAGCATACCAGTATAAATTACGCCCAAATAAGCAACAAGCAATAGAATTAGATAGATGGTTGTCTATGCTTTGCGCTCAATATAACTATTTGTTGGCAGATAGATTTAACTGGTACGAACAAAATCGTTGCCCTGTCAACGCCTGTCCTCTGCTTTGTAACCTTCCAGAATTACGGGACAATCCCGATTACTACAGTCAAAAGAAAACACTGCCCGAGCTGAAGAAAACTCATCCTTGGTATAGCGAAATTTACTCACAAGTTCTACAGGATACTGTCAAGAGAGTCAAGGTAACTTTTGACAGATTTTTGAAAGGTGACAGTAACGGGAAGCGTAGCGGTAAACCGAGGTTTAAGTCTCGCGATCGTTACAGAACTTTTACTTATCCTCAGATGAAGGATGGATGCTTGCAAGGCAACTTAATCAATCTTCCGATGTTGGGAAAAGTTAAAGTTATTTTGCATCGTCCCGTTCCGAATGGTTTTAAAATCAAAACAGCGTCTATTACAAAAAAGGCTGACGGTTACTATTTAACTCTCAGCCTGGAAGATGCGACAGTTCCAACAATTAAACCCGATTTCAATCCAGAGTTAATAACTGGTATTGATGTTGGCTTAAAGGAGTTTTTGACAACTTCTGAGGGTGAAACTGTTGCCATACCTCAGCATTACCGTAAGTCTCAAAAACGTTTAAAAGTTATTCAAAAACGTGTTTCCCGTCGGAAAAAAGGAAGCAATCGAAGATTAAAAGCGGTGAAACAGTTAGGCAAGCGACATAAAAAGGTTGCCGATAAACGCAAAGATTTTCATTTCAAAACAGCTAACAACTTGTTGAAAAAATATGATGTTGTCGCGGTTGAAGATTTGAATTTCAAAGGACTTGCACGTACATGGTTGGCAAAATCTGTCCTTGATGCCGGATGGTCAAGCTTTCTGTCGATACTAAAAAACCAAGCCGAAAATGCTGGTTTATTGGTTGTCCCAGTTAAAGCATCTGGCACCAGTCAAGATTGTTCCAATTGTGGCGAGAAAGTACCTAAAAAACTGCATGACAGATGGCACGACTGTCCGCATTGTGGATGTAGTCTTGACCGCGATCTTAATGCGGCAATAAATATCAAAAACAGAGCGGTAGGGCATTCCGTTCTTAAAGCTCATCGAGTATCCGAAGCAATAGCTGGATTTGGTGAGAAGCCTACACGCTAACTGTACGAGCGTCAGTGTAGGAGTATGTCACTTCTAAGTTGAGACGAATGAAATAAAACCCACCTCTACAAAAAATATTTATTGTACCTAAAAAGTAAGAGGAAAACAAGTGGCGATATTGGATGGTTTATTTAATGGCATAAGCATCGGCGCTGTTTTGCTAATTGCAGCGCTGGGATTAGCGATTATTTTTGGGCTGATGGGCGTGATTAATATGGCTCACGGCGAGTTGATGATGTTGGGCGCTTATACAACTTTTGTAGTGCAGAATGTCTTCAAAGGTATGGGAGAATTTGCCTTTGAAACTTATATTTTATTTGCAATTCCCCTCGCTTTTTTAGTGGCGGCATTAGTAGGATTAATTCTCGAACGAGGGGTGATTCGCCATCTCTACGGGCGGCCGCTAGAAACTCTGCTGGCAACTTGGGGCGTAAGTTTGATTTTACAGCAGTTTGTCCGCAGCGTCAGTTGGGTTTTGGTAACGGGAATTGCGGTGTTTTGTTTGCTGTTTTTTGGCGGCTTGCAGGTGCTCAAGCGGCGCCCCGATTTCGATCGCACTCGCAGCACATTTATCGCCATAATTTTGCCTCTGTCTCTCGGGATTTCGTGGGCGGCGAGCGCATTTTTAGCACAAACTTACCAACTCGCAGTAACTAAACCTTGGTTTGGCGCTCAAAACGTTGATGTGACTGCGCCCGGATGGCTGCGCGGCGGCATACCGCTGGGAACTTTTCAGTTACCCTACGCCCGACTTTTTATTATTGCGCTGACAGGCATTTGTTTGGTGGGAATTTACCTATTTTTGCAAAAGTCTGTGTGGGGATTGCGGATTCGTGCTGTGACGCAAAATCGCAGCATGAGTGCTTGTTTGGGAATACCTACCGAACAAGTAGATGCGCTGACTTTTGCTTTGGGTTCGGGATTGGCTGGTGTCGCTGGGTGCGCGATTAGTTTGATTGGTTCTGTAGGGTCAAATACCGGACAAAATTATATAGTCGATACCTTTATGGTGGTGGTTGTGGGCGGTGTGGGCAAGATTATGGGCAGTATAGTTGCTGCAATGGCGATCGGCACTGCAAATTATCTCATCGGATCGGGAACACTTGCATTAATGTTTGCTCCTGTCAAGCCCTTAGCTGATTTCTTCACATTTTTCGCCACCACCAGCATGGCAAAAGTGATGGTATTCGCCTTAATTATGGCTTTTCTGCAAGTGCGGCCGGGAGGAATTTTTCCGCAAAAAGGGCGCACTGTTGAGAATTAAAAACTACAGCTTTGAGCGGCAAAAAAATGAAGAATACAGAAAAAACGGCTCTGTTCAAAGAAGCAGCAATTGTAGGGGCGATCGCCCTAATTGCGATCGCGATCGTCCCAGGAATACTTGCTGACGCTCGTCTCAACCAATTGGGACGATTTTTAGCACTAGCGATTGTAGCTCTCGGTATAGACTTAATTTGGGGATATACAGGTTTGCTCAGTCTGGGACACGGCGTATTTTTTGCGATCGGTGGCTACGCCTTCGCCATGCACCTAAAACTGCAATTCCCCCCAAACACCAGCAGTCAATTACCCGAATTCATGAACCTCTACGGTGTCACTGAACTCCCCTGGTTTTGGCAACCATTCTATTCATTTCCCTTCTCAGTCCTCGCAATATTCATCATCCCCGCCATCTTGGGCGGACTTTTAGGTTACTTAGTATTCCGCAACCGCATTCGAGGCGTTTACTTTTCAATTCTCACCCAAGCAGCCACAATTGTATTTTTCAACTTCTTTAACGGTCAGCAAAAACTGATTAACGGCACCAACGGACTCACCGACTTTAAAACCCTGTTTGGAGCCACAGTAAACGGCAGAGATACTCAATATATTTTCTACATTCTCACCGTACTATTTCTAGCAGCAACTTACGCCCTCTGCCGCTGGCTGACAAGCGGGCGTTTCGGGCGCTTGCTATTAGCAATTCGCGACGACGAAGTGCGCCTGCGTTTCTCCGGCTACAATCCCACAGGATACAAAGTTTTAGTATTTGCAATTTCCGCAGGCTTGGCGGGGATTGCAGGCGCATTATTCACCGTACAAACGGGAATTATTTCGCCAAAGGCAATGGATATAGCATTTTCCATCGAAATGGTAATTTGGGTAGCAGTAGGAGGTCGCGCCACATTATCAGGAGCAATATTGGGAGCGCTGCTAGTCAACTTTGGCAAAAGTTTCTTGAGCGAACAATTCCCCGAAGTATGGCTATTTTTCCAAGGCGCGCTATTTTTAATAGTAGTCACAGTCTTGCCAGACGGGTTAGTCGGATGGGTGCAATATCATGATTTTGAGCCAATTCGCCGCTTGTTCAGAAAACCGAAGTACGTATCTACTTACCCCAGCCTGGAACAAGACCCCGAAGTACAGCACGAAAAAGAAGAACTTGAACATTGATTGCAAAAATATCGTGTATATATAAGTAGGCGGATATAAATAAATGTCACCCGGAAGAGAGAAACGAAGCAATCGCCATAGACTTGAGACCAGCTTTCGGAGCGGCTCGCTTCGTTAACATGACTCGCTCCCCAGATGCAATATATATGTCCACCTGCTTAGATATCAGTAGCAACCAGCTTCGTTTTTTTAAATTTGAGGGGAAACGTATGGCAGATATTATTGACTACAAAATCTACGGCGACGATTTGCAACTCATCGAGATTGAGCTCGACCCCAAAGAAGGCGTCAGGGCTGAAGCTGGAACCATGACATACATGGAAGGCGACATCCAAATGCAAACATCCACAGGTGGGGGCCTATTTCAAGGTTTCAAGCGGATGCTGACAGGAGCGGGTTTTTTCATTACCACCTTTGTCAACGCCGGAAATCGCAAGGCCCGCGTCGCTTTTGCCGCCCCCTATCCGGGTAAAGTTATTCCCCTCGATTTAGGCAAACTTGGCGGTAAATTTTTGTGTCAAAAAGACTCATTTCTCTGTGCCGCCAACGGGATTGAAATTGAGGTAGCTTTCACCAAGCGGCTGGGTGCCGGTTTCTTTGGCGGAGAAGGCTTTATTCTGCAAAAATTACAGGGTAACGGGTTAGCTTTTGTTCATGCGGGAGGAACAATAGTTGAGAAAAATTTGGGAGTTGGCGAAGTGTTGCGGGCGGACACTGGTTGTTTGGTCGCTTTTGCGCCGACTGTAGATTACGATATTCAGTTTGTGGGCGGCTTTAAAAATGCTTTATTTGGTGGCGAAGGCTTGTTTTTAGTCAAGCTAACCGGGCCGGGTAAAGTGTATTTGCAAAGTTTGCCGCTCTCGAAGTTGGCTGAGCGGATTATGGCTGCAAATCCAGCTCCTGTAACGAGCACTTCTAACAGTATTTCGCTTGACTTTATGAGCAATCGCGGCTAGTGCTGATGTAGGGTGCGTCAGCCCGCAGATTTTTGGGTTGTTCTAAATACTGTTGGCTGACGCACCTAGGACGTTAAAATCAGGATAACCAGTTATATCATGTCCGGTCAGTTATCATAACAATCAAAGTTTGTAGTGCGGACTTCAGTCCGCATAATGCGGACTGAAGTCCGCACTACGAACATTACTTATTGCGGTCAATCGACCGGACATGATATTAAGCAAGGTGCGTCAGCCCGCAGATATTTCGCCTTTTCCAAAGACTGTTGACTGACGCACCCTACAACTACAATTAAGGAAAATCAAGAAAAATCAGTTGTATATTGCGTAATTAAAGTTATGAAGGGAAAAGTATTAGAGATAGAAAATTTGACTGTTAGTTTTGATGGTTTCAAAGCCATCAACGGTTTAAATTTCAGCATGGATGCGGGGGAACTCCGAGTTATCATTGGCCCTAACGGTGCGGGGAAAACAACTTTTCTCGATTCGATTACTGGGAAGGTGCAGCCGACGGAAGGGCGAGTGATATTTAAGGGGAAAAATTTGCGCCAATTGTCGGAGTATCAGATTGCGCGTCTGGGTATTGGCCGCAAGTTTCAAACGCCGCGAGTTTACTTGAATTTAACGCCGCGCGAAAATTTGGAGCTATCTTGCAACGGCAATAAAAATGTATTTCCAACTCTGTTTAAGCCTGCTCCTGCTGCTGAAAAGCGCACGGTGGCGGGTTTGTTAGAAACTATTGGTTTGGTTGCTAAGGCTGATGTTTTGGCTGGTTTGCTTTCTCACGGGGAAAAGCAGTGGTTGGAAATTGGGATGTTGGTGGCGCAATCTCCTGATTTGTTGTTGGTGGATGAGCCTGTGGCGGGTTTGACTGATGAGGAAACTGTGTTAACTGGAGAGTTGCTGATTTCGCTGGCAGAAAGTCATTCGGTGTTGGTAATTGAACATGATATGGAGTTTGTGCGGCAAATTGCGCGGCAGGTGACGGTGTTGCATCAGGGTGCTGTTTTGTGCGAGGGAACGATGGATGAGGTGCAAAATGACGATCGCGTAATTGAGGTATATTTGGGAAAACCAGAAGATAGTTGACAGTTGACAGTTGACAGTTGACAGTTGTCATATCATGTTCTGTAAATTAACCACAAGATTTGTAAGGGCGGGTTTACCAACAATCTTTCATTCTCACGGACAATCTACATAAACCCGCCCTGGCGACAAAATTTGAGCGCGGTAATTCAACGGACACGATACAAATTATCAATTACCAATTACCAATTACCAATTATTAATCATATGCTGCAAGTTTCTGATTTGAATGTTTACTATGGCGAAAGTCACATTTTGCGCGGTGTCGATTTAAGTGTCAATGCGGGGCAAATGGTTTGCTTGATCGGCCGCAATGGTGTTGGCAAAACTACTATGCTAAAAACCTTAATGGGCTTGCTGCAACCTCGCAGCGGCACAATTAATTTTGGCGGACAATCTATTGTCTCTAAGTTGACTCACCAGCGGGCTAAATTGGGGATTGGTTACGTGCCTCAAGGGCGCGAAATTATTCCGCGTTTGACTGTGAAAGAAAATCTATTACTAGGTTTGGAAGCGAAACCAACTCTGACCAAAAATCCTGAAGTTCCTGATGAGATTTTTGATTTGTTTCCGGTTTTGAAGACTATGCTCGATCGCATGGGGGGCGATTTGAGCGGGGGACAGCAGCAGCAGTTGGCGATTGCTAGGGCTTTGATGGGTGAGCCGAAGTTGCTGGTTTTGGATGAACCGACGGAGGGGATTCAACCTTCTATTATTTTGGACATTGAGGCTGCGGTGCGCCGCGTGGTTGCTACTAGGGGAATTTCGGTTTTGTTGGTGGAGCAGCATTTGCATTTTGTGCGGCAAGCTGATTGGTATTATGCTATGCAGAAAGGGGGAATTGTGGCTTCTGGAAGCACTAGCGAGTTGAGTGATGAGGTGATTCAGCGGTTTTTGGCTGTTTGATGTCGAATCAATAAGACTCGGCGGTTGAAACCGCAACTACACAAACGAAGTCCGCCTACGCGGACTCAAGAATGAAGGGGATATTCAAGCTGGATTTGATGTTATTAATTTTTCCGACCGTCGGGCATTGTGGTGCCGGCCATGCTGGCTCGATCGATACTAGCGCCATCTATATTAGCATTCCGGAGGTTCGCATTGGACAGATTTGCGTCTCTGAGGTCGGAAAATCGCAAGTCTGCACCGTCTAGATTGGTTCCTGTCAAGTTGGCTTTGCGGAGGTTGGTGTTGCTGATTCTCGCTCCGATTAACTGGGCTCCGCTTAAGTCTGTGCGGGCCATATTGGTGTTGACAAAATCTGAGATCTCGAAGGTGCTACCGCTGAGGCTGGCGTCTGAGAAATCTGCTCCTGTGACGATCGCATTTTTTAAGCGTATGTTAACTAATTTTATAGCTCGGAGGTCGCAACGGACGCAGCTTTGGGTTAGCAACAGTGTTTCGACGTTGGCGTTGATTTGGTCAATTTGTTGCTGGGAGAACCTTTCGGCAAATTCTGGGGAGACGTAACCGAGCTTTTTGGGATCTTCTGCTTTTGGTTGGGGTGTTGGTGCTTGGGGTGTTGGTGGTTGACTTGTCGGTGGTTGAGTTGTCGGTGGTTGGGGTATTTGTGGTTGGATTATTGATGGTTGAGATGTTGGTGCTTGGGGCGTTGGTGTTTGCCCGATCGCCCGATATTGCAGCCCCACCTTCGGATATTCTAGAGTGGCGGCAAAAATTAGCAGGGCGATCGACAATATTGTGATTTTTTTCATAGATAAATAACTTCTTGCTTGCAAGAATACCATTTACAGCAAATTCTATGTAAAGATGGTACACTCAATCGAGTATATTAAGCCAAAAATAAGACATTCTTGATTTAAGCTAAAAGTTTTACGATATGCGATCGCAAATAATCAACCTATGCCTTACAGTAAATTCACACTCAGTAAAGCTGTAGAGGATTTCAATCTTACTATTATTGAAGGCGCGCGTTTCTTACCAGAAATTGCCCCAGTCACTCCTAGTCCTTTACTTCGGGATACTCTGAAAGAAACGATTCCCTGGGCGATCGCAGTCAGCAGTGAAAAAGCTCGTTCTGAGGGGATTATCAATCCTGTGTTGCTGGAAGTCAAACGGCAGCTTCAAGGGCAGATTAGCGTTTTTTCCGGCGAAGAATTCAATGTAGAACCGGAGGCTGAACTCACAGGCTATGTGGACTTTCTCCTAAGTCGTTCCCCGGAACAACTATTTATTAAAGCCCCTGCGGTTGTCTTGGTGGAAGCCAAGAAAGAAGACCTTAAACCAGGTTTGGGGCAATGCCTTGCAGAAATGGTTGCCGCTCAACGTTTTAACCAACAAAAGCAACAGCCGATATCGACTATTTACGGAACCGTAACTAGCGGTACAGTTTGGCGGTTTCTTAAACTAGAAGAGCAATGCGTATCTATCGATCTTACTGATTATTCTCTGCTTCCGGTTGAGCAAATTTTGGGCTTCCTCGTTTGGATGATGACTGAAAATTGCTAAAGCAATCCTAAATTATTTGTATAGTTTCTTGTAGGGGCAATCCCCCCGTGGTTGCCCTTAGCTACTGGGGTAGGCACCGGGGCACTACCCCTACAAATCTTCATGAATTTTACGGTTGCTATATTAGGTTGGGCTAAATAGATCCAAATTTAGATAAAAAACTTCGGAACCGTCAGGCGCGCGAATTAATTTTTCTATTACCGGAGGCAGTTGCTGTTGGCGGTACAGTTCGGGAATTTCACAGAAGCTTTCTTCGGGAATTTCCAAAATCTTCGGCATATCAGGAATGGGAATTCCCAATCGATCGCTTTTATTTAAGCTGCAAACAATCAGGTAGTTGCAGTCAGCAATACTCCGACTGCTGGGAAATATTTTAGATAAATTAATCAGGGTAATTAGTTCTTCTTGGTGCCGCACTAAACTTTGACCGCTATCTAAAAAACCGTAGGGATTAAAGTCTTTGACAACGCGCTGCACTTTTTCTATAGGAACCGCATAATTAACGTTCCCAAGTTCAAAGGAAACAAGTTTTCGAGGAGCAGTTCTGGAAGTGCCTTGTTTCTTACTGCGAAAGCGGCGATTGTAATTGGCGTGAGTCATTCGATTTTGGATTTTAGATTGGTAATCTACTCGTTACCAGGCACAGCCTGGGAAATAGTAAGTTTTTCTAGGTATGTTGTTGCGCTTCAGCGCTCTTTGTATATATATGAAAGAGCGCTGAAGCGCAACAACGTACCTTTATTTAATTTTTGATTAATTTTGGTATTGCTTCTAAAAGTTGAGATTCGCTATAAGGTTTCGTGAAATATTGATTGGCGCCTAATTCCATTGCCATTTGTCGGTGTTTTTCGCCGCTGCGGGATGTCAGCATGGCTACGGGAATCTTAGCAAACCGCTGGGTCGATCGCATAGAGCGCAATAATTCAAATCCATCCATCCGGGGCATTTCAATATCGACAATCGCCAAACTGCAATCAAGACCATTTTGCAGCTTTTCGAGCGCATCTAAGCCGTCTTTAGCCTGAACTACGCGGTAGCGGGCGCGAGTCAGCATCAGAGACAACAACTGCCGAATTGTATAGGAATCGTCTACTACTAAAATCTGGGGCGACTGACTCGAAGTCGGCGCCACTTGTGGCACTTTACCAGACACAGGGGCGATCGAACTATTGGATAAAGGTTGACCCACCAAATCATCCACATCCAAAATAGTTACAACTTTACCGTCCCCCAAAATCGTACTCCCCAAAACCCCGCGAGGCTTGGATAGAGGCGGCGGCAAAGGTTTAACCACAATTTCCTGCTGGCCGATCAGGCGTTCCACGGCCACGGCCAGCATTCCTTCGGTAGAAGCCAAAACCAAGACGGGAATGTGATCTTGAGTCAAAGGATCTGGAGAGGGGCCATCGGGCCCGACGACGCTGTATTCGAGCAAATCTTGCAGTCGCACCAAACGAATAAATTCATCCCGCCACCACAGCATCGGCTGATTGCCGGCGGTGTGAACTTCCGAAGCTTTAATATGCAGAATTTCCTCGACTGCATCTAGCGGTACTGCTATTTTATTGCGATCGGTCTTTACCATCAAAGCCTCAGTAATTGACAGCAACAATGGCAGTTTGATGATAAAACTCGTACCTTTTCCCAGGCGAGAATCCACCTTCACAGTCCCTCGCACAGTCCGCAAATTTGTTCGCACCACGTCGAGTCCGACTCCCCGCCCGGAAAGGTCGCTCACTTCCTCAGCAGTGCTAAAACCGGGCCAAAATAGAAAATCATAGAGTTCGGCAATGGAAAAGTCTTGGGCTTGTTCTTCCGTCGCTAAACCCTTTTTAACTATTTTGCGGCGAATGATTTCCGGGTCAATACCTTTGCCGTCGTCGGCGATTGTAATAATAGTTTGACCGCCTTGGTGGCGGGCTTCTATTTCAATTTGACCGCTGGCGGGTTTGCCAATTGCTTGCCGAACTTCGGGCATTTCGATGCCGTGGTCAAAAGCGTTTCTGACTAAATGTACTAAGGGATCGCGCAAAGCGTCGAGCAAACTTTCGTCAATTTTGGTATCTCTTCCTACTAACAAGAGGTTGACATCTTTATCGTAGGTGAGGCACATATCCCGAAGCGCCCTCGGTAAGTGGTCTACGGCGCGACTGAAACTCACGACTCGCAACTGCATGACGCGGCTGCGAAGTTGTTCGGTGATGCGGCGCAGTTGGTCGGTACTGCGCTCGAATTTCATTGCTAAGGTGTCTAATTTGGTGGCGGATTGAGAAATTGCTTCGGTGGTTTCGATGACTTCTGCGGCTGTCGAGTGGAACTCTGTATAACGATCCATCTCTAAGATATCGAAGTGATTGTGGTCGATCGAGGATTTGCCGTTAGCAATCAGTGGAAATTCTGTTTCAGATCCTGCAAGTTTTCCTAATCCCGAATTGCCGTTTCCCCCTTTCCAGTCTGCAAAACTCAGTCTGTCGTATTCTTCGCGCAACTGGCCGCCGAATTGATTTAAATCTACGATACTGCGGCGAATTCGCTTGACTTCGCCGCGCAATTCGGATTCTTGAAGTTCCAAATTTGTACGGTTGATGACTAATTCCCCGACTAGATTCACCAATTCGGTCAAGCGTTCTAAGTCTACGCGGATTGTTGGTCGCTGCGGGTTGGGGACTGAAGATTGAGTAGGGGCGGTGGATGGTGCGTGCCCGCCCTGAGTTTTGAGTATTTTAGGGGCGGTGTCCCCGTGCCCGCCTTGAGTTTTGAGTGCTGGTTTCTCCAATTCCTCCAATTCCTCCAATTCCTCCGATGCTGTCGGTTCTTGCTGGTGGTTTGGGGGTGGGGGGGAGATTTGGGGGAGTTCGTTAGCGCAGCCCTCGAAGAGGATCGCCCTTCCTTCCAATAGTTGCCCTCGTGCGGTTTGCAAATTTTGGGCGATCGCCCAACCCTCGGACTGCAACCGCTGTAAAGTCAAATCTGGAGAGTCGATCAAATCTCTGAGGGGTTCAGCGACTTTCCCAAAATCCGGCAATTGCAGCATTCCAGCCAAGCCGGAAAGTTGGTAATAAACCTGGTTGAGGGCGGTGACGCTTTGTGCTAAATCTGCCTCGGAAGCTTGGGAAAGTTCGGTTTCTAGGCGATTGAAGATTGGCGGCAATTCGTGTTCAAAAATCAGTTTCAGGGTTTCCGGGGCTGCCGATCGACTGGCTGCGGGGACTGGTGGCGGCCCCGGCTTGCCGTACTTTGCCTCGAACTGGGCGTGAATTTGGGCGATCGCCTCCAGGTTTTCCGTTTGATCGGGAGTGCTGACATCCGAGTGCCCGATCGCTTCAATCGCAATCTTTTTGAGAGTGTCCACCCCTTGCAGCAAAACAGTTATAGTGACCGGTTCCAGGGCCGACAAGTCCGTGCGATCGCGCAAAATGACAAAACAGTCCTCCAGCGTGTGAGCCGCCGCCGACACGTCTTGAAAGCCCAACATTGAACCCGCACCTTTAATCGAGTGAGCCGCCCGAAACATTTCTTTAACAGCCGCTTGTCGCTGTTTCAAATCGGCAGCTTCCATCGCCAGCAGGTGAGTCTCCATTGACTGGAGAAACTCTTGGGTTTCTGCGGTAAAAGCATCTATTAATTCGTTTAAATCATCATCATTCATATATAGCAGTGGACAGTTGACAGTTGACAGTTGACAGTTGACAGTTGACAGTTGACAGTTGACAGTTGACAGTACGGGAATCCAACCATTTATGCTTAACGGATATCGGCTCTATTCATCAGGTTATTTATGTCCGCGCCCGATATGGCAGTTGGTATAAATATGAATATCGGCACCCAGTAGTTTTGAACTATTACCGATAACCTCGGTTTTTTATTAATCCTTTGAACTGAACGAACTTTCTTTCGTTATTGGCGATCGCAATCCAAGCTGTTGCCGGACTGCTTGTAATGATTTTCCTCTTTTTGCTTTCGGGCGATCGCTTGGAAGCGGCACATCGGAAGCGGAAATTATTGGCTTTTTTAGAGCAGCGAGAAATAAGTTTAATTCTTCTTGAAGTTCTTCGACTAATTCTCCAAAAGGTGCGGTTTCTTTTTCGGCGCAGGCTGCGATCGTACCCATATCGTCATAATACACCGTGCGAATTGTGTAGCCAGCATCCTCCAAAAATACTCGATAATCCCAGTTCATCATACTTCTTCCTCTTCCCCTTGAAATATATATTTATTCCCAGGCTTGGCAGTAATGTGATCTATACCGACAATTTTAACTTGCTCGTCAACCATAATAAGATTGGTTTGTAGTGAGGACTTTAGTCCGCATCTAAGAAAGGACAATTTTAACTTGCTCGTCAACCATAATAAGATTGGTTTGTAGTGAGGACT